>VGTJ01000168.1 GCA_016874775.1 Deltaproteobacteria bacterium | reverse complement strand
GTCGCCCGCGTTCATCCAGCTCTTCGACCAGACTTCGATACTTAGACCGAAGCCAGCACACAATGGTCTCGTCTCTCATCCCTGCTCTTGTGCAGAGGCTCTCCACTCCGGTCAATCACTATTGCGGTAAGTTGTTTCCTGCCACCGCCTAACGGCGCTTGCGCACGATAGCGGAGCGCGCTGTTGACAACCTGATCGGCAAGATTTCCGCTTGGGACGCCGCCAACACCAGAGAGGGGTGTTCCGTTTCTTGGTGCGGCGTTGTGGGTATTGAGTCCATCAACCATCGATGTCTGCATCGATATCGGCGTCAGTTTCAGGGAGAAAGGACTCAAGAAAACTTGATAATCCTGCACCAAGAAGGGTGGTAATCCCTTCGAGCATACCGATCCCAACCATCAATCCTAAGGCAATAGCAAAAGGGAGGATCTCCGTCTGCAAAAGAAAGTCGCTCATGTGGCTCCACAGACCGTTCCCACCAGTCTGTGCATCAAGATCGGTGTTTCAGCGCTGAGACTTTAGCTGCGAAGGAAAAGGGCTTTCCTCCCTGTAGCTTGCAGCCTATGGCCTGGTTTTTTGGAGCCACTCCGCCATTCGTACCGCTTCGACCGTTTCCCTCACATCGTGTGCTCTGATGACATGTGCGCCATTATAGACAGCGATAGCGGCACAGGTGAGCGAGCCGATTAAGCGATCGGCAGCGTTCGGTTGATCGAGCACTTTGCCAATAAAGGACTTGCGTGAAACGCCCACCAACAAAGGAAAGCCCAGCTCTCGTAAGCTCGCCAACTCTTGGAGGACAACGCGATCCCACTCATGCCAGAGAATTTCAGGTTGACGAAAAAACCCGATCCCTGGGTCGAGTACAATATGCTCGCGAGGAATGCCGGCGTGGTCGGCAATAGAGAGGCTTTCTTGCAGAGCTGCACGGATTCTCACCATTGGTGAACCTGGTTGTGGCGCAGGTTCGCTTGCCATAATGATGAGTCCTGCGCTCGTGTTGGCAACGAATTCGGCCATGTGCTGATCATATTTCAGTCCACCTACGTCATTGATGATCGTTGCTCCGGCCGCGAGCGCTGCGCGAGCGGGGGCGGCACGTTTCGTGTCGGCTGAGATCGGAATCGACACAGAGGGAGCAATTGCGGCGATTGCGCGGCTCAAGCGTTCACTTTCTTCCTCTGCAGAAATCGCAGTTTTTAGGTAGGGAGCGGTGGACATCGCCCCAACGTCAATGATATTTGCTCCTGCATCCACCATGGCCTGCGCCTGAGCGATGATCTGTTCACGATGGACCTGTACAGAGCCCTGGTAGAACGATTCTGGACTGACGTTGAGCACGGCCATAACGCGAACGGGATTGCTATCGCCGACGTCGAGCCCAGCAAGTTGTGACTGTAACGAGGAAAGATTTCTGTTCATGCTGAGGAAGTGTGGCAAAATTTTTTTGGCAAGGGAATGAGGTGCCTTTTGTGTTTTCGCGTTGCCAGTCTGCAGCTTTTCTTCTACACTACCGGAGCTATGACAGAGGAGAATATTCATGATTAATCTTTATGACTTCCCGCAGAGCCCATATTGCCAGAAAGTGCGTCTGGTTCTCGCGGAAAAAGACCTTTCCTATGAAAAGATCTTTGTCGACCTTTTAAAGAATGAACAAAAAACCACAGAATTCTTACGCTTGAACCCCTACGGCAAAGTCCCAGTGCTCGTTGACGATGATGAGGTTATCTATGATTCCACGCTGATCAACGAGTATATCGAAGATGAATATCCGCATCCGCCGCTAATGCCAGAAGAGTCTGGTGCCAAGGCGAAGGTCCGCATGTTGGAGGATTTTGCGGATAACTCGTTTACCGCGCAGGGCGGGTTGTTGGCGGCAGAACTGCGGAAGCCTGCCGAGCAACTGGATCAGGACCGTATCCAGCGTTACCGTGCAGATTTGATTCGCGTGTTGGAATTTCTTGAGCGGCACCTGGAAGGGAAAGAATACATGAGTGGTGCTTTTTCCCTCGCGGATTTAGCGTTTGTCCCGCGCCTCTTGCAATTACCGAAACTTGGCGTGGAGATTCCCGCACGTTTGATCAACGTATTGGCCTGGAGCGAACGCATTAAGCGTCGCCCCTCAGTGAAACAACTGCAGCAGGAACTGGGCTTAGTGTAAAGTTGCCGATCTCGCGGTTGTTTGAGGAGAAAGCGAGGAGCCTATGGCGAACTTGCCAGAGATCATTCCGATTTTCCCGCTCCCGAATGTGATTCTGTTTCCACAGGTGATGTTGCCGCTCCACATTTTTGAGCCGCGTTACCGCCGGATGGTGCGAGACGCCCAGGGGCGTACCCCAGCACTAATCGGGATGACACTGTTACGTGGCAATTGGCAGGATCAGTACGAAGGGACGCCGGACATCTTCCCTGTTGGGTGCGTGGGAGAGATGGTGCGGGTTAACCCGTTGCCCGATGGACGCTTCAATATCTTACTCCAAGGGATGCGCGAGTTTTCTGTGGTCGAAGAAAATCTCACGAATAGTTATCGGGAAGCGAAAGTCGAATGGCGTCCTCCACGACACGAATCGCTGGCCGATGGTACGCGTGGCACCCTCCGTCGCCTACTTGAACGTTACCTCCAGAACAATGAAAAGGTCCAGCAGTTTTTAACCGATCAATCGATTGAAGACGAATTTCTGGTCAATTTCTTTGCCTTCCATCTCGATTTTTTGCCGATTGAAAAACAGGGGTTGCTCGAAGCTGAAACATTACCGGCCCGTGCAGATCGCCTGTGCGACATGTTGGATTTTAAGTTGAGCGAGGCGCAGTGGCCAGAGGCTGGAGGCGCTCCAGGAAAGCCAAGAATGCACTAAATATCCTTGACAAAGCACCTGGGGGCCATATAGTGAACACGAAAAATCTTTCATCTGACGTATAGATAGGACTCATGAGACGTAAACAAGAAATGACGCTTGGGGAACGACTGTATGTCCCGGAAATCGTTCGTGGACTTACGGTGATTCTGTCCCATTTTTTTCGTAACTTATCTCTTCACATTGCCCATTTCTTTGGCTTTGCCCAAGAAACAAAAGCGGAATATACGACCCAATACCCGGAAGAGCGTAAGCAGTACCCTGATACGTATCGGGGGAGCCATCGTTTGACGCTCAAAGAGGATGGTTCGGTGCGCTGTACTGCATGTTTCCTGTGCGCGACAGCTTGCCCTGCCAATTGTATCCATATCGAGGCTGGTGAGCATCCTGATCCAACAGTGGAGAAGTTCCCGCTCCGCTACGAGATCGATACATTACGGTGTATCTACTGTGGGATGTGTGTTGAAGCATGCCCGTGTGACGCAATTCGCATGGATACGTTCGTGCATCCGCGTATTTGGGGATTCTCACGGACTGACTTCATCGAGCCAAAAGAAGTGTTGATGGGACGCTCAAAGACGCTAGCCGCCGGAGGGCGAGATTCGGTGATGGTGGAAATGCTGGAGAGTTACAAAGAAGCCGAGCGTAAATCTCTGCAATAGACAGGTAAGAGACTTGAATTGAGAGAGAGTTAAGAAAATGCAGGACGGCAAACCTATGGCCAAAACTTACAAGCAACTGATGGAAGAAGCGCGTACGTCGATTCCCGAAGTCTCGATTGACGAGGTCAAGAATCGTGTCGAGCGTGGTGAGAATTGGGCTCTTCTTGATGTACGCGAACGAGAAGAGTATCGCGAAGGCCATCTCGAAGGAGCTGTCTCGCTGCCGCGTGGTTTCCTTGAAATGCGTGTAGAGGAAACAGTTGCCGACAAGAGTAAGCCCATCATTGCTTATTGCGCAGGTGGAGTTCGCTCACTCATTGCCGCACGAACGCTGAAAGAAATGGGTTACGAGAACGTTGTGTCGATGTCTGGTGGCTATACGGCCTGGAAAAATGCAGGCTACAAATGGGTTGCTGATCGACAGTTCTCCCAAGACCAAATTACCCGCTATGCACGTCACTTTACGTTACCTGAGGTGGGCGAAAAGGGACAAGCCAAACTCATGGAGGGGAAAGTGCTCTGCGTTGGTGCTGGAGGACTTGGCTCTCCTGTCGCTTTTTACCTTGCCGCGGCTGGCATCGGGACAATCGGTATCATCGATAACGATGTCGTCGATATGAGTAACTTGCAACGGCAGATTCTCCATACCAACGATCGTGTAGGAACCCCGAAGGTTGAGTCTGCTCAGAAGACCCTCAATGCGCTGAACCCAGACGTGAAGATTGTGCCGATCAATGAGCGTTTGTCGTCTGAGAATGTCATGCGCATCATCAAGGATTTCGACATCGTCATTAACGGGTGTGATAATTTTCCTACCCGCTATCTCATCAATGATGCATGCGTCATGGCAAAGAAGCCATTGGTCGATGGTTCGATCTTCCAGTTTGAAGGACAAGCGACGGTTTTCTTGCCGGGTCGTGGCCCTTGCTATCGTTGCCTCTTCCCCGAACCGCCACCGCCGGGAGCTGCACCTAGCTGTGCAGAGGCTGGCGTGCTTGGGGTGCTGCCAGGGCTGGTTGGTTGCGTACAGGCATTAGAGGCAATGAAGCTGATCCTCGGAGCCGGAAGACCACTGATTGGACGAATGATGCACTTCGATACGCTTAGCTCAGAGGTACGTGTGCTCAAGCTGCGGCGTGATCCCAATTGCCTTGTGTGCAGTGATCATCCCAAAATTACGCAGTTGATTGATTACGAAGAATTTTGTGGTTTGCGCAATCCAAGTGCTGCGCATTCGTAAGGTGGGACCTGCTGACGCGCTGATAGCAAGCTTGCTTCAACTTCTCTTTCTCGTTCCTGCTGAGAAACACGAAGCGCGTTGGTGATAGGGGGAGTTAAACGATCAGGGCACGGTACGCCGTGCCCTTTGTTTTTACTGTGAGGAGTATGCGCCGTGGCTGCAACACAAGAAGTGCTGAATTTGCAAACGCTCGCTCGTAAACTACGGATTCATTCGCTGCGGGCGACCGCAGAAGCTGGTTCGGGGCATCCCACCTCTTGCCTGTCCGCGGCAGATATTGTTTCGGTACTCTTTTTTCATACGATGCGTTTCGACCCAGCGAAACCGCATCACCCCAACAATGACCGCTTTGTGCTCTCGAAAGGTCATGCTGCTCCAGTTTTGTATGCTGCACTGGCGGAAGCGGGGGTATGGCCGGTCGAGCAGTTATTAACGTTACGCCTGTTGACAAGTGATTTGGAAGGGCATCCAACCCCACGGATTCCGTGGGTCGACGCTGCGACTGGCTCGCTTGGGCAAGGGCTTTCGGTCGGAGTGGGAATCGCACTCAACGGTAAATATTTGGAGAGGAGCGATTATCGTGTCTATGTGCTGCTGGGCGATGGTGAGATTGCTGAGGGGAGCGTGTGGGAAGCTGCTGCTTTAGCGGCACATTATAAGCTCGATAATTTGGTTGGCATTATCGACGTCAATGGACTCGGCCAGAGTCAACGTACGATGTACAATCACGATACTTCTGTCTATCACAACCGGTTCAGCGCTTTTGGCTGGCATACCGTGACCGTAGATGGTCATGATATGCCAGCAGTTGTTGCGGCTCTCGACCAAGCTCAGAGCGTGAAAGACCGCCCGACGATGATTGTCGCTCGCACGCTGAAAGGGAAGGGCGTTTCCTTCCTTGAGGATCGTGACGGGTGGCATGGCAAACCGTTGAAGAAAGGTGAAGAACTCGACAAAGCGCTCAGCGAGTTGCCACTGAATGGCAATGGAGCTGCGGCGAAGATTGCGCTACCACCTGCGGCTCAGGTTCGATCTGCCACTGGAACAGGATCGTACCCCACACCAGAGTACAAACGTGGTGAGAAAGTTGCGACGCGCTCGGCGTACGGGACAGCACTGGCGAAACTGGGCTCGGTGAATCCTCATGTTGTTGCGCTTGATGGTGATACCAAGAACTCGACGTTTGCTGAGAAGTTTCTCGCCGCACACAAGGACCGTTACTTTGAGAGTTTCATTGCCGAGCAAAATATGGTCGGTGCAGCCGTCGGCCTGGCTGCCTGTGGAAGAATGCCTTTCGTGTCGACATTTGCGGCGTTTCTCACGCGTGCCTTTGATCACATTCGCATGGCGGCAATCTCTGGGGTTGCGATTACATACGCTGGGTCGCACTGTGGAGTCTCGATTGGTGAAGATGGCCCGTCGCAGATGGGACTCGAAGACATCGCCATGATGCGTGCGATTCCACACTCAACCGTACTTTATCCGAGTGATGCGGTATCGGCTGAGTACTTAGTGGCTACTGCGGCAAATCTCAAAGGGACAACCTACATCCGTACTTCACGTCCTGCGACACCCGTGTTGTATGCCAACAATGAAGAATTCCCTGTTGGGGGAAGTAAGGTCCTGCGTTCGAGTAGTAACGATGCGCTGACTATTGTCGCTGCTGGCGTCACGCTTCATGAAGCACTGGCTGCATACGAGACGCTGAAGGCTGCGGGCCTCAACGTCCGCATCATCGACGCCTATTCAGTCAAACCGATTGACACTAAAGGGATCGTCTCAGCAGCTTCACAAACGCGACAGCGCGTGCTGGTTGTGGAGGACCACTACTACGACGGCGGACTAGGCGATGCGGTGCTCAACGCTGTAGCAACACATGGGGTGCAGGTTCATAAACTTGCAGTGACTGACGTCCCGCGATCTGGCAAACCGGATGAACTTCTCGATGCTTATGGCATCAGCGCGCGGCGGATTGTGGAGAAGGTGAAGCAACTCGTCGCGTAGGCAGGACTCCTGGATTCTACGTCGTTGCATTTGAATCCGTCCGCAAGAGATTTGGACTCCTTCGCTTGTGAAGCACGAGCCCGTAGCGTGCCCCATGCGCACGAAGAACATGGCGTGGAGACGCATCGTGCGCGCAGCACACGTTACTTGGAGGGTGCCAATGTCTTGTGTTTCGCTTGGGCTTGTTAGGTTTCTACGACCGCTTCTTCTCGAACCCTGCATAATGGATCGGTAGCCCGAGGTTGCGAAACTTGCGCTCGAAATCGGTCAGAATTGGTTTCCCTTTCTTGGTGATATGATCTCGTTCCCAGGGAAATTGTCGCAACTCCGGCACACTGTTGAATTGCTGCACGATCTTCACAAAATATTCCTGGACGTCTGATGCGAGGAGTATTCTCCCTCCGGGTAGTAACGTTTGCATGAGTGCGGTTGCAAAGTCGGCATGAAACAAGCGCCGTTGATGATGGCGTCGTTTCCACCACGGGTCAGGAAAGTACAGATGGTAAACTGAGACACCTCCAGGCCAGACCGGCGTTTGGATTAAGCAACGCATATCGGCATGGATAACCATCGCATTGGTTGGCCCCTGGCGGTGCAGCCGTGCAGCTAACCGCAACGCACGCCGTTTGTTGATTTCGACGGCAAAAAAATTGCGCTCCGGCGTATGCTCGGCATAGGCACAGAGAAAGGAGCCCTTGCCAGGGCCAATTTCAACTTCAACTGGGTGATCATTGCCAAAGATGTCAGACCATCGCACTGTCAGTGCGGAGGAAAGTGGAGGTGTATTCATGGAGGCTGGAGATTCTGTATACTGCCTGCTCGCAGTGAGATATAGGGAACCAAAGTAGCGAATCTCTAGTGAAGGAAAAAGGGCTATGCGATACCTGGAGTTTGGCATCTTTCTTCCCATAGCAAAGAACGGCTTTATTGCGTCACGCAATACCGCGCAGTTTATGCCGACATGGGAACTCAATCGCGATGTTACGCTTAAATGCGAAGAATTGGGATTTGAATTTGCGCTGTCGATGGTGAAACATCGCGGCTTTGGCGGGGTGACCGAGTATTGGGATTACGCGCAGGATTCGTACACGCTAATGGCGGGACTGGCACCGATCACCAAGCGGATCGAACTCTATCCCTCGATTGCCAACCTTACCATGCACCCGGCGATTTGTGCGCGTATGGCGGTGACCATCGACCATATGTCGCATGGCCGCTTTGGGCTCAATATCGTTTCGGGTTGGTACAAAGATGAATATCAACAGATGGGATTGTGGCCGGGAGATGAACACTACGAGACGCGCTATGACTATGCGACTGAGTATGTGACGATTTTGAAGGAATTGTGGCGCGACGGTGTTTCTAATTTCAAGGGGAAATACTTTCAGTTAGATCACTGTCAGTGTAAGCCATTGCCAACCCGGGACCTTCCTATTGTGTGCGCCGGGCAGTCTGGACGCGGATTACGTTTTACCGCTGAGATGGGTGATCGTAACTTTGTCATTGGTGACATCGCAAAACTGCGAGAAATCAGTGCCGAAGTAAAGAGCGAAGCGGGCAAGTGCGGACGCACGGTTGGCACGATTGCGCTCAACAATATCATCGCAGCTGAAAGTGACGCTGAAGCACAGGCACGATTCGACCATATCGTGGAAGGTGCAGACGTTGGTGCACTGGTGAATATCACTGGCCAGGCGGAACTCGACAAGTCGGAAGGCATGTCGATGAGTTTGAAGAAAAAAGCAATGTTTATGGGGCTGCCGACGCTCGTTGGGTCCTTTAAGACTATCGCCGAGTATTTCGATCGCATGGCCGCTGAAACCGATGTCGCGGCAGTGATGCTTGCCTTTCCTGATTTTCGCCAGGACCTGGCTGATTTTGAGAAACATGTCTGGCCACGGTTAGAGTGTCGAAAGGGAACACGCGAGGCGTAGCCTCGTAGCGTGCGCTGTGCGCACGAAGAGCCTTTCACGTTAAACTGCGCCCTCCGTCGATATGAAACACCGCACCGGTGCTATAGTCAGACTCAGCAACGAAGGCGACGAGCGCCGCGACTTCCTCCGGGGTGCCCATACGCTTAAGCAGGGTTTTATCGATCTCGCGTTGCTGCACCTCCTCGGGGGTGTCGTCTTGAAAGAGCACGGGCCCAGGGACAACCGCATTGACCATCACGTTCGGTGCGAATTCCATTGCTAAGCCTTGAGTCAAAGTGAGAACGCAGGCTTTGGCAATAGAGTAGGGGAGATAATCAACCCACGGACGTAAGCCAGCGACATCGGCCATATTGATGATATGGCCGGAGCCCCAATCGAGCATGCGTAACCCGACTTTCTGAGAGCAGATAAAGGTCCCTGTAAGGTTTGTGTCTATGACCCGTTCAATGTCGTCCGCTGTCAGTGTCGCGATTGGGGTGCGGTAGAAGATAGAGGCGTTATTGACCAATACATCAATGCGGCCAAAACGCTGGACTGCTGTCTCTACCAGGCGCTCAACCTCAGCCTCTTGCGTGATGTCAGCTTGCAACGCGACTGCCTCATGACCGGCAGCAAGTAACTCACGAACAGTCTCTTCCGCTTCGGCTTGTGAGGTATGGTAGTGAACAAGCACACGGCAGCCTCGCTTGGCAAGCGTACGCACGATCGCTTTACCCACGCGTTTTGCGCCACCGGTGACGAGAGCGACTTTGTTGCTGAGAGTCATAGGGCAGAAAACATAAAACGTAAAACATAAAACGTAAAGCGAAAAAGGCGAACCTGAATTGAACCATCGAAGATTCGTACACTTCGGCACCCACCGAGGGACACCTCCCCGCTCGTCCTTCGGACTACGCTCAGCATGAGCGGGTTTGGTCGCTGATGTCCCAATGTCACGTGGATCGATTTAGGAGGGGTGGAGTGGTTACGTTTCACGTCCTCATCGGATCATGCTGCGGTTGTAAAATGATTTCCGTTGGGCAGACCCGCGGTGAAGCAGCCACAACTGTATACACAGCTTCTGCAACGTCTTCTGGACGAATCATCTTATTGCGGTCGATACGGCGATTGGGGGGAATCAATGCGGTATCGACATAGCCCGGGCAGATCGTACAGACTTTGATGTCGAATTCTCGCACTTCCTCGAATAGGGATTGGCTGAACCCGCGGACACCAAATTTCGCTGCTGCATAGGCAGCCTCCCCCGCTTTCCCGGTTAAGCTAGCAAGGGAGCAAATGTTGACAATGGTTCCAGTGCGGCGTTGTACCATTGAGGGTAGAACCAAGCGAGAGAGATGCATGGTTGCCCATAGGTTGACCCGTAGCGTCCACTCCCAATCGCTCAGCCGCGCTTTGACGGCGGTTGTGCGCGGTGTTCCTCCACCAGCGTTATTCACCAAAATATCGATGTGACCGAAGCGTGCCTCGACGGTCTGCACCAACGCTTGTATTTGCTTATCGTCTGTCACATCAGTGGGTACCATCAGCGCCTCGCGTCCGTATGCTCGGATCTGGTCGGCAACGTTCTGCAGATCAGCTGCTGTTCTCGCTGCTAATATGGGATGAGCGCCAGCCTGAGCCAAGCGCAGCGCCACTGCGCGCCCAATGCCGCGACTGGCTCCGGTGACAAGTGCAACTGGCTCTTGTGGTGCGATGTCCATGAATTGTGGTCATACATAGCACGTCCTTCAGAATCGCTCACCTCGTGCCGATACAGAGTTTGCGTCACGAGAGGAGATACCGCCTCCTTCAGTCTTCCTCTCAACGTAATTGACTAGCTCCAGAGGGAAGGATCAGACAGATGGGTCTCTTTCAAACGGGACAGCGTGGTTTTCAGAGGGAAGGACTGCGCGAATTTATCCGCAAGTCCTATGCTACGCATTGCGAGCACTCATCTCTTCCTGCCGGGACACCACCTCATCGTGCAGGGTTACATGGGGCATTGGCCGACAGTTATGTCCACCGCGGAAAACCTGTGCGAGAACTTGCGTTGTGGATGGAGATTACTCCGTTTCTACTCATGTCGGAAGAAACTTCCTGTGAGGCACTGGCGGAATATGTCGTGTACCAAGATGAACCTCAGGCTGCGAATGCGACGTGGCTAACGCAAATCATCAGCGCTGCACTCCGCATTCCTCCGCCGTCAAAAGATTCCCCTCGTGCGATGGCGGCTCTTGCCATGATTAAGGACGTTTCCTGGGGTGCTCTTTTGGAAGCGGATGTGCGCTACAGTATAGAGAAAGAGGCGGAGCAAATCCGTAAAGCGTTAGCGGATAGCAAACTTTCAGCGTCAGGCGACTAACGCCTTTTTCAGATCATTCATCTTGAATCCTCCTTTTCGTTGATTTGTCGCAGTGCGTCCGCTAGTATCCAAGCCGCGCCGCTCCACGCGTGCGTGGTACGGTAACTCCAAGGAGACAAGGAAAAGGAGGACGTATGGCTTACGAGTACGCCATCTACGAGAAAAAAGATCGCATTGCGACGATCACCCTGAATCGCCCGGCGGTGATGAATGCGGTGCACCCACCTGCTACGGCCGAATTGTCGGCAATTTGGGACGATGCCATTGCTGATGAGAATGTGTGGGTGGTTATTCTGACTGGTGCCGGTGATAAAGCGTTCTCTGCTGGTAACGACCTCAAGTATACCGCCAGCCAAGGATTCCCTTCAGGACCACCGGCCAAAGGCGGGTTTGGTGGTTTGACCGATCGAACCGATATTTGGAAACCCTTAATTGCGGCGGTGAATGGTTTTGCGCTCGGTGGTGGCTTTGAGATGGCGCTCTCGTGCGACATCATTATTGCGGCTGATCATGCACGGTTAGGCTTACCTGAGCCGCGGGTTGGGCTCGCTGCATTAGCTGGTGGCGTACACCGTCTGCCGCGACAGATGCCGGAAAAGATTGCATTAGGGTACATGCTGACAGGTCGGCATATGACCGCGCAGGAAGCGCATCGCTGGGGGATCGTCAACGAAGTTGTTCCTCTGAAAGATCTGATAGCCACTGCGAATCGTTGGGCAAACGAGATCCTGGAGTGTGCACCGCTCTCTGTTCGCGCAACCAAGCAAGCTGCGATGATGGGGTTGGGAATGCCGTTGGCACAGGCACTGGCTGGTTCCTATCCAGCGATCAAGCAAATGATGACCTCCGAAGATGTGAAAGAAGGGCCAAAGGCTTTTGCTGAAAAAAGGAAGCCGAATTGGAAGGCCAAATAGGTGTTAGGTGCTTGGGGCTGGGGGCTGGGTTTAAGGGCAAGACTCGAACAGGTTTTCCTGTCGATAGCCGATGCGAGAAGCCAGGTTTTTTATGCCTCACACCCAGCACTCAGCACCCAACTCCGCCTTAATTCGCGTCCGCTACGCCGAAACCGACCAAGCCGGTATGGCGCATCACTCGGCGTTTCTGCCGTGGTTCGAAGTTGGTCGTGTGGAATTATTACGTTCCCTCGGTAAGCCCTACCAAGAATTCGAAGCCGAAGGCTTGCACTTTCCGGTACGCGAGGCTTTCTGTCGCTACTGGATGCCAGCACGGTTCGACGATCTTCTGTCGATCACCACAACGATCGAGGAAGTTGGTGGTGCGAGTGTGCGGTTTGGCTATCGCATTACCCGCTCGGCTGACGACGTGTTGATCGCTGAAGGATCAACACTGCATGCGTGTGTCGATGACACTGGAAAAGTGAAACGCCTTCCGGCTGAGGTCAGGTCAATGTTGGCGGGGTAGGTCAAGACTTTTCCTGCTTCAGCAGACGGAGCTGATGTCGGTAGCACTGCTGCGCCCGGCGCAGAAAAGCGTACGTCTCTGGCCATTGGTAATCTGGATAGGTGTAGATGAACGGATGAAACTCGCCGTGATAATAGAGTAGGGTGACTTCGGCGTAGATGCCTTGCGAAAGATAGATGCGATGAGCCTGGTCCTTTGCAGAAGCAAGAACTAGCTTGGTTCTGTCGACATAACCGGGATCGAGATTCACCCGACGAGGCGATGTTGGACGCTCACCGCCCGAGAGCGACATCTCAAGCTCGTTAGTCGTTAATTTAATCCCCGCTAAAGCGTCTGGAACGATCAATCGCTCAAACGTGACAAACTTCCGCAGTAAGTTCTCTCCCATCTCTTTGCGATAATATTCGGTCATATTCCACGGGAAGGTCTCGCTTGCAAGATCAACTGGACCATAGTGCGACTGCAGCGCTATCACACTAGTTGTGAAAAGAGCCGGATCGTTCGTCAGCAGTGCGACGAACAACTTGACTGGCTTGGCTGGCGTGGGAAGGCCCATAGGGCAAAAAGGCGGTAGGCTTTAGGCTGTAGGGAAATTAAAAATGAAGAATTAAGAATGTAGCAGGACTTACGCTTTGGACCTTAACAAGCCGTGACATGAGGGTTTTGTAGTTCAGCGCGAAGGTAATGACTAAACAAACTCTCCCGCACGGCATACAGGGTCTGGCCCAGTTCTTGAGCTTTCACTTTCAAGGATACCCACGCATGATAACAACATGCTAAGTGATTGCGCTGTGCCCGCGCCGCCC
>VGTJ01000167.1 GCA_016874775.1 Deltaproteobacteria bacterium | reverse complement strand
GCGCTTGGAGGTGGTGCGCCGTTCGGCAGACGCCAAAGGCTTTACCGTGTTGCCCCGCCGCTGGGTGGTGGAGCGGTCCTTCGGTTGGCTGGGGCGCTAGCGGCGCTTGTGTCGGGACTTCGAACATACCACCGTTTCCAGTGACGCTATGGTGTACTTGGCCAGTATCCGGCGCACGCTGCGGATGGTGACGACGGAAAATACGAATTAAAAAACACTTTCTTAGCAAAATACCCAAAAGGAGGGAGTCGTCATGGCTGGAGCAGAAATTACCAAACTCAAACAGATCCTACGGGAGAAGGCCTTACCATCGGGAGCACAAGTCACGCTCGAACAGCGTCGTAAAGGCATGGAGAAGGTTGCCTTTAAGGTTGCAGAAGACGTTATCATCGAGCAGGTCAAAATCGGCGGGTGCGCGGCGGAGTGGCTGCGGGCCCCTGGGACAAACGCCCAGCGCGCCATTTTGTATTTGCATGGTGGCGGCTATGTCATGGGGTCACCCAATACTCACCGCTCGTTAGGTGGGGAAGTGTCGCGCGCGTCACAAGCAGCAGTGCTGATGCTGGATTATCGTCTCGCGCCAGAATCACCATTTCCTGCCGCCATTGATGACGGCGTTGCCGCATTTGAATGGTTGATCGCGCAAGGATTCAAACCTCAGAACCTCGCCATTGCTGGCGATTCTGCTGGTGGTGGCTTAGCTGCTGCGACACTGCTTGCGTTGCGCGATCGCAAGTTGCCACTGCCAAAGGCTGCCGTGTGTATCAGTCCATGGTCTGATATGACTTGTTCGAATGAGTCGTACAAAACGCGAGCAGAAGCTGACCCGATGGTTACGCCAGATGGCATTGGTGGTATGGCGGGGCTCTACCTGCAGGGAGCAGACGCAAAAAACCCGCTCGCGTCTCCTAACTTTGCTGATTGGCGTGGGCTACCGTCACTCCTCATCCATGTTGGTCGTGACGAAGTGTTACTTGATGACTCGATTAAGATGAACGAGAAAGCGAAGGCGGCTGGTGTCGATAGCACGTTAGAGATTTGGGACGACATGATTCACGTCTGGCATGCATTTCACCCGATGCTGCCAGAAGGGAAACAGGGCATTGAACGGGTTGGTGGATTCTTGCGAGAAAAGTGGGGAGCCTAAATTGAAAAGGGCGACCAATCGGTCGCCCCTACCTCACTCAAAGTAATAGAACGATTGTCCTATCGCTGCGCTAATGGGCCACGCAGCAACTGCCCCGGCAGTGCACCGGTATGCTCGTTATTGCGCAGCACCACTTCACCATTGACGATCGTTGCCTTAATACCAGCAGCTTTCTGCTTTAAGCGCCGGGCGCCAGCAGGAAGATCATGGTCGACTTCCGGCATCATTGCCGAAATCGTGTCTGGATTGAACACCACCACATCAGCCTTCCACCCTTCGCGCAACATCCCGCGACCAGTCAGCCCCCAGTACGATGCTGGGACAAGAGACAACATCCGTACGGCAGCCTCTAGTGTCACTTGTTGTTTCTCTCTGACGATCTGACTGAGGAGATGCGTCTGTAACGACGAATCCATAATCTGTGACACATGGGCGCCAGAGTCGGAGAACGTGACCACAGCATTCGGATGTTTAATCATCTCTAGGGCGTGCTCTTCATTCTCATTCGCCAGTGGCTGCAGGAAGAACTGCTTCATCTTCTTGGCCAAGGCAAGATCGATAATCGCTTCAACTGGATGCTTGTTTTGTTCTGCCGCAACTTGCGCCACTGAACGGTATGGCGGGTTGGCCTTATCCATCACATACAGATATTTGTAGTTCGCAGGTCGCGCTTCGGCACCAACAATCCGTTCGTCGGTGCGTTGGCTTGCCGCTTCAATCAGTTTCTGACGCAGGGCAGGATCACGCAGTTTGGCTTCTTGTTCTGCAAGTGGTAGCTTCCGCAGCTCTTTCCACACCGGCAACCGATCGAACGGCATGGTCGTCTCGAATGAGAGCACTAAGTTGAGTGAGCGACTATGGGCTTGCACGAACATACGGCCACCAGCGGCCACGGTATCGGCGGCTAATTGATAAAATTGACGCCAATACTCAGGAGCTTTGCGGTTACTGAACATGCCGTAGGTCACCGGTACACCAAAGTCCAGCGCCAAGGCCTTCAGGCGATTCAAATAGTCGTTAATGCGATCAGGATTGAGGCCAGTATCCTCACCGGCAATTTCAAAGATTCCTGCACCAAGCTCGCCCATCACCCCAACGAGTTGGCGAACTTCGTCCCAGGTCGCTAAACGGCTCGCTACCGGCTGTCCATCTGGGGTCTGGTGATTTCGTGTCCGCGAAGTTGTGAAGCCAATCGCACCAGCGCGAATCGCGTTACGCACTTCCTGTTTCATCGTTTCCAGGTCACTCGGAGATGCGGCATCAGTAAAAGCCCGCTCACCCATGACATACGTGCGTAAGGCGGAATGCCCCATGTAGGCGGCGTAATTGATACCTTTCGGGAGACGATCGACGGCATCGAGATATTCGGGGAAGGTGGTCCAACTCCATTTAATGCCAGCTTCCATCGCTTCAGGAGCAATGTCTTCTGCGCGTTCAAGATTACGCATGACGAGCAGTTTGTCCTTCTCTGGGCATGGCGCCAGCGAAAAACCGCAGTTGCCCATGACGACACTGGTGATGCCGTGCCAGCATGAACATGTTCCCAATGGATCCCAGAAGACTTGCGCATCCATGTGGGTGTGCGCATCGACAAAGCCGGGAGCAACGACGTGCCCTTCGGCATCAAGAACCTCTTTTGCACTCTCACCGATTTTCCCGATGGCAGCAACTTTTCCTTGGACGATGCCGACATCAGCACGAAAACGTGGCATTCCTGAACCGTCAATGACGGTACCATTTTTTATAAGTAGATCGTATGGCATGAGGCCTCCTTTGCTAGGTGGGCTGCGAGCATAGAGAACAGGAAGCGCGGCCTTCCACTTTCTCCTGCTCTGCTGATTACGACACTCTATTGGTTCTCGTCAACCCCTTGAAACCTTCTTCTTTTCGTCCAGGGTCTGGACGATACGGCTTTTATTTTCCCTCAGGTCTACAGCGAATGGGAGAGGGAATTTTGCCCCATGTATCAGTAGACACTCTGCACAGCGAGCGCTATCGTCGTCCCACATAAGGGGAGAACCGTACTTGCCGAACTTTTGGGCATTGTTGATTAACCGTTGGCAGTTGATGGGGCTGGTATTATTGATCACGATCCTCCTCGTTAGTGGGTGGATCATTTTCAGTGTACCGCAATATGTCGCCAGCACCACACTTTTGATCGAACCACCGCAGTTACTCACGGAACGCCTCGACGCTGAAGACGCACAAGACCGTTACTATCAGAAGCACGTCGATGTGCTCCAAAGTTCGACGGTGGCAAACCAGGTCATACAAGCTCTGAATCTTCAGACCAACCCGAGTTTTGCTGACATGCACAACACCAGTGTTGGTCAGCAGGTAGGGGAGTGGGTCCAACGTGCCTTTTCACGACTCTTGACCTATGGATCGTATCTCATTGTCGGAGCCGCCCCGTCGGCTTCTCTATCTGCAATCCCTGCAATAAATGAGGCGACCATTTCATCGGCTCTCGTCAATCGTTATCTTTCTGTCCTCACCGTGACGTCTGATCCATTTACCTATGCGACTGAGGTCATGTTTGTTACTCCCGACCCCGCATTGTCACAAGAGTTAGCAAACACCCACGCCACCATATTCGTTCGCACTTCACAAAGTATCCGCTTTGAAGTCTCGCCAGAACAACGCGCATTCCTTGCTCAAGAACTTGCGGCTCAGGAAGGTCGACTCGCCCAGGCAGAAGCAGCACTCGCACAGTTGCACCAAGACCACCCTAACCTCTCGCCTTTAAGCAAGGATAACCTCGTTAGCCAACGTCTCCTCCAGACTCAACAGCGCCTTACCAACGCTCAGGCGAAATGGTTTGAGACCTCACTGTTCTATCAGCTCACCAAAGAAAAGGAGCCAGCCCAACTTATCACCTTCATCAAGAGTGATCGCTTGGCGCACCTGCGCGCGGCTTTCAATAAACTTGAAGTCGAACATTCTCGCCTCACCACGCTCCTCGCCCCTTCGCACCCGCGCTTAAGTGAAACAGTCAGCGCCAGAGATACCGCTCGACAGCGTCTGGAGCAGGAGTTGACCTCGCTCGTCAAGGCATTTGCAGCTGAAGCTACCGAGGCACGAAATACGGAAGCCGCCTTACGCGAGGAAGTGGCTCAACAAAGAAAAGCCGCACTCGATCGCGGTGAGTTCAATGTTGTCGCTGCGGCGTTGAACGCAGAAATCGACTCAGTTCGGTCGCTCACGCACCTCCTCCGCAAACAACAGCAAGAGGACGCCTTCCTCAAAACACTCCCTGATCCCAATATCATGATCACGACGCCGGCAGAGATGCCGACCGCCGCAATATCACCGCAACCGGTGCGCGACTTTCTCCTCGCGCTCCTGGGCGGGACGATTCTCGCCACGGGGCTCGCCTTTTTTGTTGAGTGGACAGACACCAGTGTTCGTACTGCACAAGATGTGCAGCAAGCGACAAAGTATCCGCTCTTAGGCATGGTGCCGTCGCGCGCGGCTCGATTTGACATGCTCATCCAACGAGGTCAGCCAGCACCCAGTTCCTCTCCGCAGGACAGCGACACTCCCATGCGTGAAGCCTCGCTAGCCACACTGCCAGAGCAGATGTCACTCCAGGACCTCTTGGATGAATCGTATCGCGTACTCAGTACCAAACTTCCTATCAAGCGAGGAAAATCCCCACGCACGTTTCTTTTCGTCAGTCCATACGCCGACAATGACAAAACCAATACCTTGCTCAGTCTCGCAGTGATCCTGGCTGGCAAAGGCTATAAGGTTGTCGTCGTTGATGCCGATCTCCGTGCAGGCCAGTGCCACACGCTCTTACAGAAAGATCACAGTATGGGATTAAGCGAGGTGCTGCGAGACGGAGCCGCCTTTGCCTCGTCGTCTCGGCGACGCAGCAAAAAAGTCCGAGACGACAACCACGCAGAGATCGCTCCTTCTGGGCTGGATCATCTCCAAGAGGATGCCGACCACGAGTCGCAGCGAACGCGGTCTTCACCAAAGCTCAGAGCGCTGGTCGAATCAGCAATCCAAACCACGACGATTGAACGCCTCTCCTTCGTTGCGTGTGGCCAAGTGCAGCTCGATACCGAAGAGTACCTTGGGTCACAAACGCTCCCGGAGGTCTTGGACATTCTGAGCCGTAAGTTTACGTGTGTACTCATTGACTCACCAGCAGCGATGACGTATGGCGATGCGGAACTTTTAGCTCAACTGAGTAATGCCACTATTCTGGTTCTTCGTGGACATAAAACCCCGATGGCCGCAGCATATCGTGTCGCTGGACAACTCCAAGCTGTACGGGCAAATGTGCTCGGGGTCGTGCTCACCAATGTTCATTCGTTTTCTCCTGACATGCTGGAGTATCACTAACGTGTTGGTGAAAATGCGCGGGGCTGGCCACGTATGAGGCACGTTCCTCTGCTCGACTTACGAGAGCAATACGCAACGATCCGGGAGGAAATTCGCGCAGCCATTGACCGTGTGTGCGAGTCGCAACAATTCATTCTTGGTCCAGAGGTCACTGAGCTGGAGAGAGAAGTCAGCATCTTCTGCGGTTCTCGATTCGCCATTGGGGTTTCATCGGGCACGGATGCCCTTCTTGCGACACTGATGGCCCTGCAAATCGGCCCTAATGACGAAGTGCTCACAACTCCGTATTCGTTCTTTGCCACGGCGGGCGTGATTGCCCGGGTTGGGGCACGTCCAGTCTTTGTCGATATTGACCCACTGACGTTTAACATCAATGCAGCGGCAGTAGAATCTCGCCTAACCGCCCATACCAAAGCGATCCTTCCTGTTCACCTCTTCGGTCGTTGCACTGATATGGCAGCGATACAACACATCGCAGCGCAACGCGGGATCCCGGTCATTGAGGATGCAGCTCAGGCAATCGGCGCGACGGGTGACCAAGGACAACACGCAGGCACCGTCGGCATCGCCGGATGTCTGTCATTCTTCCCCAGCAAGAACCTCGGCGCCTTTGGTGATGGCGGAATGATTCTCACACACGATGCAACATTCGCCGATCGGTTGCGTCTTTTGCGTGTTCATGGAGGCGAGGCCAAGTACTATTATCGACTGATTGGCGGGAATTTTCGTTTAGATGCCATCCAAGCGGCGGTCCTGCGCGTCAAGTTACCCTATCTTCCGCTTTGGACAGCAGCGCGACGGAAGAACGCAGACCGTTATCGAGGGTATTTTGCTGAAGCTGGGCTCACTGGCGAGGTGTCACTTCCACAGGATACGCCCGGCCACATCTATAATCAGTTTGTTCTCCGCTGCAACGAACGGGACAGACTCCAGCAGTTCTTACGTGAACAGGGAGTAGTCACCGAGGTCTATTATCCTCACCCACTTCATTTGCAAGAGTGCTTTCAGTCTCTCGGGTACCGTCGCGGCGCCTTCCCGCACGCAGAGGCGGCAGCGCAGGAGACGCTCGCCTTACCCATCTATCCCGAACTTACAGAAGAGCAGCAATACTACGTCGTTCAACAATGTCGGAACTTTTATCGCGGTTAAACTGGACCGCTGGAGTCGACGCATAACTTTTGAGGAAGACGTGCATCAGACTCGGACCGACAACTCTCGTTCCTTATGGGTGCCAACCCACCCACTCTGGACATGCGTCACAGGTACTGTCACCGCAAGTTCGCGATTGAGCAAATTCATTAAAATCCGCACTCGCCCTTTCGCATCGGGTGGTTGCTGAATAATACCTTTGAGACCTTCGAGCGGTCCATTGGTAATACACACTTCTTGCCCAACCATCAGGTTCGAATGCGCGCTGATAAGTCCCTCTTCCGTTGCTTGGCTTTTGAGAAATTGGATAACTTCCTCATCAAGGGGCGCCGGGACACCATTGAAGCTGACCAAACACCGTACGCCCGGACACCACACAACCGCAGCATGCTCACCTGGAATCGACAATTGCACAAAGAGATAACTGGGAAAGAGTGGAATAATCTGCCGTTGCCGTGTTACCACAACCGGCAGTTGTAATCGTGGAAAGAAAACCTCGATACCTTTTCGTTGTAAATGAAACTGCGCGTATTCTTCTCGGTTTGGTTTAGAGTAGACAACATACCACTGCCGCCGCACTTACTGGCTCATAATAGTCTTGTACCTCTGCTGGGCAGGGCAGCAATAATAATGCCATGTAAAGTACAGTTTGCTATTTTATTTCTTAAGTTATTTCAAAGCGTTACAAACCTCGTCGCGACAGCAACTCCCAATAACCGGGTAACAATGCCTGAGTTTGATTGGATAACAAAAAAGAACAAGCTCGTAAGGAAAATTTGATCGGGCAAATATGACTGATCAGGCAAAACTTCCCTAGAGGAAAACAGTAACAAAAGTTACCTTTTCTTACATAAGGTCTCAATTTATCTTAAGAATTGGGACCAAACGGTATAGAATCCCGGTCGAGGAGAAGGCGCTGGCCCCTAAATCCACCCACGAGACATTGGCACAGTTGGGGTAGCGTGCGCTGTGCGCACGAAAATCCACAGCAGCGCAAGGAGGAGAATGAGCGAAGGATGCGTCGCGACCGAGTGAGACGGATGAGTTTCTCTTTAGATATGAAGGATAAAGGGAAAAAGGACCGGTGTAGGGCCTGGCCTCTCGTTTTTCCGTCTCTAGCTCTTATCCATTCTCCGTTATGCCAATTTTCTTTCTTATGCTTCGCACGCGGCAAACCGCTCAAGATGATAGTCAGCATCACCAAACGCCTGCGCAATCGTGGTGAGTCGGCGAAAGGTATGACTCACTTTCAGTTCTTCGGTCATCCCCATCCCGCCATGCAACTGCACAGACTCCTGGCTGACGTGACGACAGGCATCAACGATCTTGATCTTTGCTGCCGAGACAACCCGTTTACGCTCGTCGGCCTTGGCACTCTCGACTTTCACCGCGGCTACGCTTGCCATCGACTTGGCTTGTTCATAGCTGATCATCATATCGACCATGCGATGCTGCAAAACCTGAAAGTTGCCAATCGGCACGCCAAATTGCTTGCGGGTCTTGAGGTAGGTCAAGGTTGCCTCATTAGCGAATTTGATCGCGCCGACAGCCTCACTGCACAGGAGAGCTGTTGCATAATCGACCACTTCTTCAATCAGCGAGTAGGCTTTCCCTTCCTTACCCAGCAAAGCGTCAGCTGGAACATTGACGCCAGAGAAACGCACATCCGCCGCACGCAGATTATCAGCGGTCCGATAGGTCTTCAGTGAAACTCCTGGGGCATTGCGATCAAGGATAAAGATACTAATGCCTCGACTACCACTGTCTTTGCCTGCGGTCCGAGCCGACACAATCAGTTTATCCGCCTGAGGAGCATGGAGAACAACGCTCTTCTCCCCGTCAATCGTGTAGCCACCATCAGTTTTCTTCGCACTAGTAGTGACATGATCGAGATCATAGCGAGCCCCGCGTTCGCTATGGGCAAAGGCGAGTTTGAGTTTCCCTTCGACAATCGCAGGGAGCAGAGTGTTTCTCTGCATGGGACTGCCGCCACGCGCAATCAGCCGACCACCAACGCCAACAGTCGACAAAAAGGGTTCGACCACCAGTCCTTCGCCAATTGCTTCCATCACCGGCATGAGATCAACGGCATTGCCGCCGAATCCACCGTAGGCATTGCCAAACGGCAATCCCAGCAAGCCCATCTCGGCAAAGGTTGCCCATATACGATCGCTATAGCCGCTGGGCGAGTCAATGATTTCTTTGCGCGCTTCGAACGTATAATCCTTAGTAATGAACTGATTGACGCTGTTTGCTAATAACTGCTGTTCTTCACTGTACTCAAAGTTCACGTGCTGTTCCCTCGTCTCTATCTCGGGCTAGAGCCCCAGCGTTGCTTTGGCAATGATATTGCGCTGGATCTCGTTCGATCCGGCATAAATAGTCGTCTTGCGATAATTAAAGTAGCGGGGCAGCAGCGCGGCAGTCGCTTTGTCGAAATCCATTGCGTCGATCGCCTTGAATGGTTGTGCCAATGGTCCCATCACCTCAACCATCAACTCAGTCAGTGCTTGTTGAATCTCCGTCCCTTTGATCTTCAACAACGAAACTTCAGCGCCTGGTGCACGCCCACCGCGCAATTGATCGAGGAAACGCAGGTTGGTGATTTCTAACGCCATCAATTCAACTTCCACGCGCGAGACCTTGTCGCGAAAGCGCGGATCATCCAGTAACGGTTTGCCGCTGCGCCTTTCTTTACCTGCGAGCATCTTCACCTTTGCCAATTCCCGCTTCGAGCCGCCGATGCCACCGGTTCCCATCCGTTCGTGGCCGAGGAGATATTTCGCGACTGTCCAGCCATCGTTCTCGCGATGAACCAGGTTTTCCACCGGCACTCGCACATCATCAAAGAAGACTTCGTTCACTTCGTGATGACCATCCATGAGAATCAGTGGTCGCACCGTGATGCCGGGAGTATTCATGTCAAAGAGAAGAAAGGAAATGCCTTCTTGCTTCTTTGCTCCCTGCTCAGTACGCACGAGACAGAAAATCCAATCCGCATGATGTCCCCACGTGGTCCAAATTTTCTGGCCGTTGACGATGTAATTATCACCCTGCCGCACAGCCGTGGTTTTCAGCGAGGCAAGGTCAGAGCCCGACTCTGGCTCGGAATACCCTTGGCACCAGAAGACATCACCGTTGTAGATGCCAGGTAAGAAACGTTGCTTCTGCTCTGGCGTGCCAAAGCGATGCAGGACCGGACCACACATTTTGAGACCAAAAGGGATCAGCGGTGGGCAACCCGCATAGGCACATTCTTCTTCAAAGATATAGCGTTGGACAACCGTCCAATCATTTCCACCCCATTCAACCGGCCACTCCGGTGCGATCCACCCTTTCTTCGCGAGAATGCGATGCCAGCCAAGTAAGTCATCGCGACTGAGTTCTTGGTAGGTTGTTACTTTCTCACGCAGGTCAGACGGCAAGTTTTCCTGTAGCCATCCTCGCACTTCGTCACGAAACGCCAATTCTTCGGGAGAATAATTGAGGTCCATACACGCTCCTCACGAAAATCTGCAGAAATATGTAGCAGGTCAAGACAGAATTCCTAGCCCACCGATTGCCATGTTCCATCACTAATGAAAACTGAATCGGTGAATCGGGGAAACGGTGAATCGGTGCAGAACAATGGTGGGGCCGGTCTCCGGTTCTCCCATTCTCCGCTTCTCCGTTTCTTTTTCTGGTCGGTTTTCTCTTCTTCCCTTGCCTCCATAGGGCGAAGCAGAGTAAGGAAGCAATACCATGACAAAGGAGGGATAATATGAAAGTTGGCTTTATTGGTTTAGGCAACATGGGCGGTCCGATGGCCATGCATATTCTCGAAGCTGGACACACGCTCACGGTGTACGATACTCGTCGCGAGGCTGCCAGTGATCACTTAGCAAAAGGTGCGCATTGGGCAGAGAGTCCACGCGCTGTCGCCGCGACGAGTGAGATCGTCTTTACTTCGCTCCCAGGACCGAAAGAAGTTGAGTCGGTCGCACTCGGAGAAGGCGGGGTCTTACAAGGCGCAGCCTCAGGCAGCGTATATATCGATCTTTCAACCAACTCGCCGACCCTGATCCGCCACATTTACGAAGTGTTCAAAGAAAAAGGCGTGCAAGTCCTTGATGCGCCAGTCAGTGGTGGCCCGATCGGCGCGCAACAAGCAACACTGGCAGTGATGTGTGGTGGTGATGCCGCAGTCTACCAACGCGTCAAACCAGTCCTCGATGCTATTGGCAATAAAGTCACGCATGTCGGAGCGATTGGTTGCGGGGCGATTGCTAAGCTCGTGCATAACATGATCGGCATTTGCCAACTGAACCTTCTGGCCGAGGGTTTCACGTTAGGGGTGAAAGCTGGAGTCGACCCTGAAGCGCTCCGGCAAGCGGTCCTTGGTGGCGCAGTCGGACAAGGATTGTTTCTCAATTACATGCTGCCCAATGTCGTCTTCAAGGGCGACTTCGATACCGTCCGTTTCGCCTTAGAGTTAGCCCGCAAAGATATTGGCCTCGCCACCGCCTTAGGTCGTGAAGTCAATGTTCCTCTCAAGCTTGCCAACGTCGTCGAGCAAGAACATGTTGAGGCCCTCGCTCGTGGCTGGGGCAAACGGGATTCGTCAGTTCCGTTTTTGTTGCAAGAAGAACGCGCCGCCGTAAAGGTGCGCAAATAAGAGAAGGAGAACGATCATGCGCGTACAATTTGGCACTCATTATCTCTCGACGCTTCGACAGCAAGAACGTCCAAGCGTTCGCGCTTTTTACCGCGATCTCTTGGAGTGTCGAATCGAAGCGCATGATCACAACGTCACCGCCAACATTCCGGAGAACATTGACCTCTTTCACTTTCCCGATGGCGAAGTGTTTGGTGTGCAATATGTCTCTGAGAGTGAGGCTGTTCTCACTGCTAAAGAGTGTCGTCACGCCTTGTGGCTAGAACTGAAGACCGATGATGTTGAAGGATTAGTCGCGAAACTCAAAGCCTTCGGTGTCGAACAGATTACCGACTTTTGGGACACCGAGCATTTCTATTTTCACGCACCCGGCGGGCAGGTGTTTCGGGTGATCGGGACATAAACCCTTCGCAAACGCCAGAAGCATCGCAACGTTTCCAGCATCGGTGAGCTTTGCTCCTGCCGGGGACGGCCTCTGGACTAAACTTGACGCTGTTCTTCTTATAGCTATGTTATAGCTATGAAGTTGGTCGACGATCCGGAGACCGCTGAGTGGCTTGGACAATTCACTGGGAGAGCGGAAGATTTTGATTGGGATAAAGGCAACCAAACGAAGAATCGTAAACATGGTGTGGAACACGCGGATATAGAAGCACTGTTTCGATTCTCCTTGGTATTTATCGGTCGTATTCTCGAACCTACTCACCCCGAACTACGCTGGCTAGCATTGGAGCAGGATGCTGAGAGTCGTCGACTTGCCTTAGTATTCACCCGGCGTGGAGATAAGCTCCGACCAATCAGTTGTCGGCCTATGCGTCGCCAGGAGCGAAGGATTTATGAAGACGCCCTCAAAGAGGACAGTGCAAAAGAAGAGTAAAGATAGACAGATCGAAGAGTTTGAGACCCGAGATCTCGGGGGCGACATCCGCGCTTCGGGCGTCAGACCAGTCGTACTTCGACCTAAGGGCCATCCCACCTCAATTCTGCTTGAGCCGGAGTTAGTCGAACAGTTGCGAGAGAAAGGGAGTAAGCGCGGATTGGGATACCAAACAATGCTCAAGCTTATCGTACGTGAGCATTTGCATGAGTACTAAGCCCGGAATAAGAGCGGCGTTTCCGGCCTCGTAAGCCGCCATGGATCGTTACGTTGCCAAGCCACTGACCACCCAGCGCCGCATCAGCTTAACTGCATAACAACATTTGCCACCAACAACTGTCACCACATCATCCCGCTGCAACATCTCCAACGCTGCGTGGGAGGTGTTGCCAGGTTTGTTCATCAGGAGAACGAAAGTCGGCATAGCTGCGAAACTTGAGACGTTCCGGTATTTCACAGTTTTCCTGTAACAGTGGCATCAGCCTTTGCAGCCTTCCGATTGGATCTATTGCCGTGGTAATCAAGACTTCAAATTGCGACCAGTCACTGTCCACCCGTTTTTGTGTCAGTACCGCAATTGTATGGCGACTGTTCTTCGCCGCTTCCTCCATGCGAAAATGTCGTACTGATAGTTCCCCTGTTCTGACATTGCCCCCTCCGCTGTGTTGCGGTCCCCGTTTCGTTCGCTATGTAACATGCAGTATCGAAGAGGAAAAGGGATAACGTCAAAGGATGGAGTTCTCGGCAGGTTGGCTGGAACAAACATCGCGTTCTTAGCACTGACAGGTCTTGCACCCACAACAGATTCATGACCATTTCTCCGAGTAGTCGCGAGATTGGGTTAGCACGCTGACCTGAGATCTCGTCCCAAGGAGAACGTATGAGTAAACCAGCAGCTATCTCGTCACAAGACTGGTCGGCCCTCTATGCCGCAGCCATCGCCTTTAAGGATCTCGGCTGTTGGGAATGGATGTACGACAGCGATCTGTTTGGCGTGCAGAATCCTGAGACCGGAGAAATCGGCTATTGCTGCATCATGGGGAATTTAGGTGAAGTCTTCGCCCTGCATGTCTATCAAGGTTCAGAAGGATTAGAGAGCTATTGGCTGCTGCATGAGCAGGCTGAGTTGGAATATGAAGGGGTTCCACTCTCGCCAGCGGAATTATTGGGCAGCCAGAAATGCCTGGCTGCCTCCTTTGAAGATCGTGCTGATCTAGAGAAAAAAGACCTCCAACTCATTCGCTCTCTCAAATTACAGTTTCGCGGTAAGAACGCCTGGCCGATGTTTCGTAACTACAAGCCTGGATTTTTCCCCTGGTTTCTCACTTCTGCTGAAGAGGTCCGCTTTCTCACGATTGCCCTGCAACAAGCCACAGCAATTGGTCTCCGCATGCGGGAGAACCCCGATCTTCTCGATCCACCTCAAGGTAATGACACGACTTGGAAGGTTTCACGCGAAACCAAGTAGTGCACTGGTAGTGACTCAGGCGGGCATCAACGCTTCCATCACTTGCTCACACGAATACCCCCCAGCAAAGAGGCGTTTCGCAAGCGAGAGTA
>VGTJ01000166.1 GCA_016874775.1 Deltaproteobacteria bacterium | reverse complement strand
GTCGCCCGCGTTCATCCAGCTCTTCGACCAGACTTCGATACTTAGACCGAAGCCAGCACACAATGGTCTCGTCTCTCATCCCTGCTCTTGTGCAGAGGCTCTCCACTCCGGTCAATCACTATTGCGGTAAGTTGTTTCCTGCCACCGCCTAACGGAGCTTCTCAAACATCGTGGTCCGAGTAGCGAAACGTGCGCCATTCTCGGGCGGATCTACAAAGATCACTGGGAAAAAGCAGCCAAACGTGCGGATGCGGCACTCACCCAAGGCTTCCTCAATAAAGCGATCGAGGCCTACCTCCAAGGGTTTGAGGCGGACTTGCGCGACGCGTACCCCGGAATCAATGCCGTCACATTAATGGAATTGAGGGATCCACCAGATCCCCGCCGCGCGCAACTGCTCCCCGTAGTGACGTATGCCGTAGAACGCAAAATTGCCGCAGGCAAACCCGATTATTGCGACTATGCCACTCGCATAGAACTGGCAGTACTCGCAAAGGATGAACAAAAAGCCAACGCTGCGCTGAACGATGCCCTCACCGCAATTCGAGAGTCGCGGGCACCAGAAACCACGGCACACAATCTCCGACTTATTCGCGAGACGCGTGAACAACGGCACGAACACGTCTCGTGGGCTGCGGCAATTGAGAGCGCACTGCTATCTCGTGGAACACCGTCGACAGTAACGGCACTGGAACATTAGAGGTCGGCAATGGGCCGTGCAGCGTAACTACCTCCAGGGCTATGACGACCTTCTTACTGTCAATTGGGTTTGTCATGGCAAATGTTTTTGACCGTCGAGCATCAGGCGATTTCTTTCCTGCCAGCTTGCAAATTTCTGGTGAAATAAGGCAGAAACATAGATGGCTCTATCGTCTTTTTGGTCTCGTACAAAAAGACGGTAAAACCTTCGTACGAAGCAGTAGCCTGTTTAGATGAGAATGGCACAGCGCTTGCCTATTGAACGAGGGGGTATCTGGACAATCGCGATCGCAAATCGTCCTACACAACGTAACAAAAATTCACCCAGAGGTGGAGGAAACATCATGGCACACGTCACTTTTATTCATGGGATTTCTAACAAACCAGCTCCTGACGCCTTGCTCAATATCTGGCGCCGTTCGCTCGCTCGTGACAACGGGTTAGACCTCGGAGCTGAGGGGATTACGTCATCAATGGTCTATTGGGCCGACGTCATGTATGAACACTATGATGCTGATGAAGCGGCGTATGAAAGTGTAGAAGCACTTCCTTCCAAGAAGAGCCCTGACATCGATATGTCATGGCAGAGTACCTTGAAGGGAGCGGAACAGGCCACCGTCGAATCTCTGGCCAAGAAATTGAATTTCGCAGCGCCCGGTGAGGACAATTTCACTCCTCCAGCCTCTGATATCAGCGCCGAGTTTGAACGTATTCCCCTTCCCTGGTGGCTCAAACGTCAACTGATGGAAACGTTGCTGCGCGATGTCCATCACTACCTGTTTAATACTACACAGAGCCCACGTCCAGGAACGACCTATCGTGTACAGGACGAAATCCGTCAACGCATGATTACCGCACTCACCGCAGGCGCGCAGAAACCAGGGCCACATATCATTGTCAGTCATAGCATGGGAACGGTCATCGCCTACGACTGCCTCAAGCGGGTGTCGGACTGCCCACGTGTTGATGGGCTCATGACGATTGGTAGTCCACTGGGGCTCGATGAAATTCAAGACTGCTGCAAACCTGAGTGGAGTCGTGTCGATGGCTTTCCCACGCCCCGCCTCAATGGCGGCTGGGTGGACGTCTACGATCATTTCGATCCGGTCGCGGGCTTCGACCCCAACTTGGCAAACGATTATCAGAAAAACGGAACGCGCGTCATTCGCGACATCAATGAACAAAACTCCGGTCTCTGGCGACACAATATCTCGCATTACTTGCGTGGGACGCAACTGCGGAGTGCACTCAGCACACTCCTTGGTCTCTAAGCAGAAAGGGGAAGGGTATGGCTCTTGTTCCGGTTGATCCACCTGAACTTACTCGACAAGTGGCTGCCGCCGTCCGACAGTTTGACAAGGAAACAACAACCGCCCTCTGTGAGCATCTGATTACACACCTCCGCAGCACGGATGACCTCTACCCGGAAAGAGAAGCAAAACGCGTTCTCCAGCATCTCCGCAACAATCGCTATTTTGACTTGATGCAACAGGTCGCAGATGTCCTGATCCAATCAGGGCAAATCGCTCCACAGATCCGTCGCCAGTATGCGCAGTAACTGCTTGATCAAAACAACCTGACTGCCGCGTTACATGTTCTCCAAACCCTCATTGTCGACACCGCGACTCAGCCTGAGGAGAACGCTGAGGCCAGGGGCCTCCTTGGCCGTGCATATAAGCAGTTCTACGTCGACGCTCAGGACAGTTCCACGGAACGAAGTCAGAAGAATCTCAAACTGGCAGTGACTACCTATCATCAAGTGTACAGTAAAGATCCTGGCGGGCACTTGTGGCACGGGATCAATGCGGTAGCGTTACACTGTCGCGCCACTCGCGATCGTGTCCCGGTTGCGACTCGGTTCAATGCCCAATCGCTAGCGAAAACTATTCTTCAAGAAATTGAAGGGAAAGCGCAGAGAGATTATTGGGATTGTGGCATTGCAGCCGAGGCCTGTATTGCTCTGAACCAGCCTCAAGAAGCCCTTGAATGGCTCCGTCAATATACCTCCGACCCGAACACCAATACTTTTGAATTGGCCAGTACCCACCGGCAACTGACGGAAGTGTGGCAACTCACCCTGCAGAGCGAACCAGGTTCGTTGCTGCTGCCCGTGTTGCAAGCTGCACTCCTGAAGGGCGAAGGAGGCCATCTCGCCATTCGCCCGCAAGATCTGCAGCATGGTCCTCTCGACCAACTCGCGCAGGACGGACAACTCGAAAGAGTCTTGGGGCGAGACAGTTTTGTCAACTTCCAATGGTACAGCACTGGAGTTGCTCGGTGTCGGGCGGTTGCATGTATTGAACAAGACGGAGGCCAAGGCCAAGGTATCGGTACAGGGTTCGTGCTCAAAGGCAGTGCCCTGTACGGCCCGTTCGGAGATGAACTGCTCCTCCTCACCAATGCCCACGTAGTCAGTAACGATCCACAAATCAAGGGGGCACTCCGACCTGAGGAAGCGCTGATCTCCTTCCAAGCCAACGCGTCTTCAAGTGAAACAAATCCCAGGTACCGCGTGAAAAAGATTCTGTGGTCTTCTCCTCCAGACCAGCTCGATACCACGTTGGTACAGTTAGATACGCCGGTGACAGGAATCGACCCGTATCCGATCGCAAATGCACTCCCTGCCATTAGTGACGACGACCACCAACGGGCCTATATCATTGGTCACCCAAGTGGGGGCACGCTCTCGTTCTCCATCCACGACAACGTGCTACTTGATCATGAGGTTCCACTGTTGCATTACCGCACTCCGACCGAAGGAGGCAGCTCCGGGAGCCCGGTTTTCAACCAGCAATGGAAACTCATTGGCATTCATCACAAAGGTGGTGAACACATGCGCAAATTGAACGGCAAAGCTGGCACCTATGCAGCCAACGAAGGGATCTGGATCAAGTCCATCATTGACACTATAGGCACGGAACTGTCAGCGAGGTCTCGTTAGTCATTATAGAGATCGCCATCGCGCAACAAAGAACAATCGCTTAAACGGAAAGAGCGTGCCGTAAGGCCCTGAGGGATAAGCGGCACGCAACTTCTCTCCATAGACAGCAAGAAAATCCTGTTGCTGGGTTGCATCCAATTTACTAAGCGTCGGACGTAAGGCAGTGCCTTTCACCCATTCCAACACCGCATCTGATCCGTGCAGCACGTGATAGTAAATCGTCTCCCACAGATCAACGGACATCCCCAGCGCGTGCAATGTGTCAGCATACCAGGTTGGGGTTTGCACAAAGAACTGCCGCTGCCGTGGACCAAGAATCGTCACCCACGGTTCTTGACTGCGCGTTTCTTCTAACAAGGTGTGCGTCGGTTCGTCGAAATTGAACGGCACCTGTACCGCGAGCACACCACGTGGAGCAAGCAAACTCACAAGTCGTGGAATCATCGTTGGATGATCCGGCACCCATTGTAGCGCAGCGTTGGAAATCAGCCGGTCAAGTGGCCGCTCTGGCTGCCAGGTAAAAATATCTCCAGCAACAAACTGCAAGTGAGGGCGAGGAGCTAACTTCACAGCCGCAGCTAGCATCTCCTGTGAGTTGTCTACCCCCCAGATCTGCGCCTCAGGCCAGCGAGTCACCAGCGTCTCGGTCAGGTTGCCCGGACCGCAGCCAAGGTCAGCCACCGTATGCACTTCATCATCCGGCACACGGTTAACGAGATCAAAGAACGGACGTGAGCGTTCGTCACTAAAGCGTTGATATTGTTGCGGGTCCCAGTTGGGCATCATGCTACTCCGTGCTGCGTGGTATGTGAACACACTCAGGCGACAGGCCATAGCCCAAAGGTGAAAGGGAAAGATAAGTCAACCACGCAACGCATTTCGCTCGTTCGTTCCTTCGTTCTTTTGCGGAAAGTGCTTCGACTCCCAGACTTATTTTCCCATTTTCCCTGCCGTTCCCACAGTGTGCCCCCAAAGGCACGAATTGTGCCCCCAAAGGTCATGTTTTATGAGCAAATGCCACACCCAAAAGACCCAGACGAAAGGAGGAACCCATGATATGCGAGCACTGTGAACGTAATTGGTCGCTGGACGTGCCAGGACTAGTAGTCAGTCCAGGAAGTTTTGATGGATAGCTGAAGCACGTCATGCCCGCGCAGGCGGGCATGACGAACTTGAACTCCTCAAAATTAAATTGTCTGACCACTAGGAGTCAAAAGGTATTTTCCTTTTCGCCTTTTCCCCTTCTTTTAGACTGTCGGCCTTGAGATCACATCCCCTGACACGCGTCGCTTGAGCCAGCGGCCATCAGTTGACGCGCCGACCAGTTTGCCATTCTCAACAATCACCTTGCCGCGCAAGATGGTCATGATCGGATAGCCACTACACTGGAAGCCATCCCAGATGCTGTAATCCGAATCGGCATGCAGATCACTGACAGAGATCGTCCTCTTATTGGGATCGAGCAGGACAATGTCAGCATCACTTCCGGGCTGGATTGCGCCTTTCTGAGGATACATGCCGAGAATTTTCGCTGCGTTCGCCGAAGTGATGTCAACAAAGCGTTGCAGTGAGACACCACGCTCAGTAACGAACTTGGTGTAAGCCACGGGCATACGCGTCTCAATACCATTGTGTCCACCACAGACGGTCTCGATCGTATCGCCCCACAGCTTCGGTTTGCGGTAGGTGGTGTATTCATCAGTTGCCGTCGTCGCCAAGCGACCATCCATCAGTCCTCTCGTCAGTGCCTCACGGTCTTCGGGAAACTTGATCGCCGGATAGGTGTGAATCGCCGTGCCGCCAGGTTTCTTGTAGTCCTCACAGGTGAATTGCAGATAATTGTGTAACGCCTCCCCATACACCGGCTGACCATCATTCCGCGCTTCGGCGATGGCCGCCACGCCTTCCTTGGCAGTGACATGGACAAAGTAAATGCCAACGTTGGTGTGTTTAGCCAGACGAATAATATGACGAAAAGCAAGATCTTCGGAGAGGTTGTTGTGCACTAGATGTAAGTTATACCCCTGCATGCGTCCTTCGCGTTTGAGTTTCTCGGTCATGTAACGGACAATCTCGTCCTCTTCAGCATGCACCGCCATGATGCCGCCATGTTTGGCGACTTCTTCAAAGATGCTCCATAGCGGACCGTAGGGTACGCGAATCGGATGAAAGGTGGTGAAGATCTTGAAACTCGCTATGCCCTCTTGGATCGCTTCGCCAATTTCACCTACTGTTTTCGACGTCACGTCACCGGCAAGAATGTAGTGAAAAGCGTAATCGGTATAACTATGAGTGTGGAAGGCAGAGCGCCGCTGTTCGATGTCGTGCAGGATCGTCGTGGAGAGAATGCTACCGTCTGGGTTAAAGCTCAGGTCACCGGCAAAGTCGATAATTGTCGTCACCCCACCAAACGCTGCCGCACGGCTCGCCGCCTCGGGTGGTTGAGTCATCACGTCAGGAATCCCTGACCATTGCTCTGGCACGGGAATGCCGATGTGCGCATGTGGCTCGATACCGCCAGGAATAACGATTTTCCCCCTGGCATCAATTTCACGACCAGCACCGGTCGCCAGCGTACCAGGATGACCGACGGCGACAATCTTCTCCCCTTGAATGCCAACGTCCATCTCCCCCACCGCATGAGGAGTCACAACCTGTCCACCTTTGATAATGAGATCAAGCATGGGAACCTCCTTTTCGTTGCGTGATACTGAAAACCTCAATGCAATAAATTGCGTCGCTGCAAAGTCGTGGGGGAAAAGGGGAAGGGGCGAAAAGGAAAACATGATGAAGAGTGTTCTTCCTCTCTCCTTTTATCCCTCTCCCCTTTTACCCCTTTCCCCCTCTTTCAGACCGTTGGTCTCGCCAGCACTTCATTCGTCACATGCCGCTTGAGCCACCGTCCATCTGTCGAACTGCCGACCAACTTGCCATTTTCGACAATCACTTTTCCTCGCAGGATAGTCATGACTGGATAGCCCTGGCATTGAAACCCTTCCCAAATGCTATAGTCCGAATCGGCATGTAGATCACTCGTTGAGATGGTCTTCTTGAGATTCGGATCAAAGATACAGAAGTCCGCATCACTCCCAGGCTGAATCACCCCCTTTTGTGGATAGAGCCCGAGGAGCTTAGCAGCGTTGGTCGAGGTAACATCAGCAAAACGTTTCAGCGACATACCACGTTCAACCACCAGTTTTGTGTATGCTACAGGAATGCGGGTCTCGATACCGTTATGTCCACCACAGATAGTAGCAATACGATCACCCCATAGCTTTGGTCCTTTGAAGGTCGTGTATTCATCTGTCGCGGTTGTCGCCAAGCGACCATCCAACATGCCCGCGATTAACTCATCACGATCATCAGCAAACTTGATCGCCGGATAGGTATGGATCGCCGTACCACCGGGCTTTTTGTAGTCGTCACAGGTAAACTGTAGATAGTGATGCAATGCTTCACCGTAGATGGGTAGTCCGGCATTACGCGCTTCGGCAATCGCTCGCACCCCTTCCTTGGCGGTGACATGAACAAAATAAATACCAACGCCAGTATGCTGCGCCAGACGAATGATGTTCCGAAACGCTAGGTCCTCGGACAGATTGTTGTGAACAAGATGGATGTTGTGGCCCTGATCCTGTCCTTCGCGTTGCAGCTTCTCAGTCATGTATGAAACCACATCGTCGTCTTCAGCATGTACAGCCATGATGCCACCGTGTTTGGCGACTTCACTGAACAGTCCCCACAGGTGGCCATTGGGAATGCGGACGGACGGCTGGTCAAACGAGGTCCGTACGGGATTATCGACGGTGAAAATTTTGAAGCTTCCCACTCCCTCTTCAATGGCTTCTCGGACTTCACCAATCACCTCGGGCCGGACGCGCCCAGCGACGATGTAGTGAAACGTGTAGTCAATATAACTATGAGTGCGGAATACTTCCCGCCGCCGTTCAATGGTTTCGAGCATCGGTCGACGGCTGAGGCCCAGTAACGCTTTCCGGCTGAGGTCTCCGGTGAAATCGATGAACGTCGTCACCCCACCAAACGCAGCCGCACGACTGGCCGCTTCAGGAGGTTGGGTCATGACATCAGCTTGACCTGTCCATGCGGGCGGCACGGGAACACCGATATGCGCATGGGGCTCGATACCGCCGGGAATCACGATCTTTCCCTGCGCATCGATCACACGATCGGCATCAGCAGCGAGGGTGTCTGGCTGGCCGAGCGCGACAATTTTCTCACCTTGAATGCCAATATCCATCTCCCCTACGGTGTAGGGAGTGACGACTTGCCCTCCACGGATGACTAGATCAAGCATCACACACCTCCTTTTGCTGTTCCCACCAGCGAGCGGAGACTAGCACATGCAGGATAGCTACAGAAAGAGCTTTCAGTAGTCAGCTTTCAGCTATCAGCTTTCAGCAGTCAGCCAGAACAAAAGGGCTTTCATCTATCAGCTTTCAGCGGTCAGCCAAAAGTGTTCGAACTCTTCCTTGTTTTTTTTCCGGCTGGCTGATAGCTGACCGCTGAGAGCTGAAGGCTCTACAAAAAGTCGGAGGGACAATGCGCGCACTCGATGACATTCGTATTCTTGACTTAACTCATGTCTACAACGGTCCATACGCCACCTGGCTACTGGGGTTTCTCGGAGCTGAGATCATCAAGGTAGAGCCCACTCATGGGGAGATGGCCCGCACCATTTTCAAAGTTCCGAATAAAGACGAAAGTTACGCCTACATCATGCTCAACTCGAACAAGAAGGGCATTACCCTTAATCTCAAAACACAGCGTGGGCGTGAGTTACTGAAAGAACTTGCCTCACAGTCTGATGTGGTCGTCGAGAACTTCGCTGCTGGTGTAATGGACAAGCTTGGACTAGGCTACGAAGAACTTCGCAAACTGCATCGCGGCTTGATTTACGCGTCTGGCAGTGGTTTTGGCCGCTCGGGACCGTACAGCAACTATCCGGCGTTCGACCCGATCGTTCAAGCGATGTCAGGCCTGATGAACTCAACTGGCTTTCCTGAAAACCCACCAGTGAAAGCCGGGCCGCCGATCTTCGATATTATGTCCGGCACGCACCTGTGTGCTGGTATTCTCGCCGCCATTCATCAACGCGATCGCACTGGCGAAGGAACCATCGTCGAGACCAGCTTGTTCGAGGCGGCGATGGGGCCACTGATCACGCAAATGTCCGCGTACATGGCGAGGGGTCTGCAAGGCCGTTTTGGCAATACTGCACCGGGTCGTCTGTTTTCTCCGTACAATACGTACGCGACGAAAGACGGCTATGTGTTGCTCCTGGTTGCCAACGACGACAAATGGAAAGCGCTGTGTAAAGCCATGCACCGCGAAGATCTGATCACCGATCCGCAATACGCCACCAATGCCGCCCGCGCCAAACGCTTTGATGAAGTCGACGAACTCGTCGCGAGTTGGACAAAGCAGCATACAAAACACGAAGTGATGACAATTCTGGGTCAGGCCGATGTCACCTGTGGCATTGTCAAAGAAATCCCAGAAGTAATTAGCGATCCGCATCTGCGTGAACGCGGCACGCTGCAAGACATCGAACACCCAGCAGTAGGGACAGTCACGGTGCTGACTTCCCCGATTCGCCTCAACGAAGACCCACCAACGGTCGACTCACCTAGCCCGACTCTGGGGGAACACAACGATCTCATCTACGGCAAGCTGCTCGGCCTCTCCGGTAAAGAGATTGCATCACTGAAGGAACAGGGGGTAATCTAAACAAAAGATAGAAGAGAGGACTGCATGCAAACAGAAGAACACAAGACACGCCGCCAAAGAAAAGGCACAGAGCGAGTAAAAGCATGGATTTATTCTGTCATGAATCCTCTCATGGAAGACCTCTTGGCCGAGAACAAGCTTCTTGCCAAGCAAGATATCACTTGGCGTTATCAGACTACTGAGATGGAGTTTATCCGAGAGACACGAGGCCGAGTTTCTCCTTTAGCTCGCCCTAATTATGATGATCTGTTACGAGGACTCCCCTCTCTCAAGCAAGAAATGAAGCGACGAGATGAGAAAATAGGTGTCCTCTTTAAGTCTGCCTCACAGTGTTGGAAAGATCTTATTGGGCATTTTCATCATCAAGTTGAATCACCATTGACACAATGGAGAGCAGAAGGGAATCCGTACCCTGGAGGTGGAACTCCCGAGAAAGAGTTTTCGCTGCTCATTGCTGAACATGTCATCAACAATGTCGAAGAACTCCCTGCCTATTATACTAGTCGCCCCTTCTGGACTCGCTTTCGTGATTTCTTTCTCAGTTTCCGCTCCGTTCCCAGCTTTTCTCAACTCAATCAAGCCATCTCAGAACTGAAAAAAGCAAACGAGACACTTATCGAAATACTTGACCAGACAAGATCCCAGCTTTGCGAAGAATACGACATTCCTGCTGCACCAATTAGCTGACAACAATGTCGCGGCTTATTCTCGACACCGGACCGTTACTTGACCTTTTACTGTATCGTTTCTGGAGTGAGCAAGGACGATCCATCGACGAGAACCGCTTGGAATGTCGCAAGCAGTTTAACGTCAGCCCAAAACAGATATCGCAGTTTCTAGGAAGGCATCAAGGCATTATTGTAGTTCCCGGTGTGTTTGTCGAAGTTGGTCGACTTGCACAAGTTGAACTCGGGCGTACAGCAGGACAGCCTAGAGAGTTTTCGCTTGGCCCTTTTTGGCGAGTAGCAACGAGGGAACTTCGACAGATGAGCGTCGAGGAACGATGGATAAGTTTTCTGTCGTTGGACCAAACGTTACTCGAAGGCTTTGGTCCAACTGACGCCGCACTCATTCGTTGTGCTCAAGAAACAGGAGAAGAACGCGTACCGATTTTGACACACGATCAACCCCTGCACGGGCGATGTCGGAGGCAACAGATTTCTTGTATCTTACCCAGTGAAATCTTACAGCGACTGTATTCCTAACAAGAAAAAAGGAGGTAGGTCATGGGAATCGCAGAAAACAAGAAAGTCGTCCTGGGATTTATCGATGCATTAGCCAAAGGCAACATGGAAACGTTCAACTCTTTGTTGGCTGATGATGCAACTTGGTGGTTGCCGGGATCACTACCAGTGTCTGGCACGCATAAAGGCAAAAAAGGCATACTTGAAGGATTTGTCATGAAAGCCGCCCCGCATTTTCAACCCGGCTCTCTCTCGATTGAAGTGCGGAATACTATCGCCGAAGGCGACTTCGTCACCGTCGAATGGATCGCCCGTGGCAAAAGCGCCAAAGGCAAGACCTACGAGAACTTCTACAACGTCATGTTCGAGGTAAAGAACAACAAGATTCAAACAGTGCGTGAGTATGTGGATACACTGTACGCCAAGGAAGTGTTGTTCAGTTGAGTACTGTAGCCCGGATGAGACGGAGTGAAATCCAAAACTAGTCCTCCCCCGATTTCATCCGGGCTCCAACGCTATCTGCTCCTTGCTTGTCCCCTCTCGGCTTTTCGGTTAGCCTCAACGCTATGTTGGATTGGTCATCTTGCTCCGCTGTAGAAAGGATACCTGGCAAAGTCAGTGGCGCGTGGGTATTCCGAGGGACTCGAGTCCCGGTCAAAGCACTCTTTGAGAATCTCGAAGACGGAGCTTGCGTCGATGATTTCTTACAGTGGTTTCCTGGCGTCACACGCCAGCAAGTTGGAGCTGTCCTCGAACACACCCAACAAAGTCTCCAGCCTGAGGTCGAGTAAGCGCTATGCAGGTGCTGTTTGACCAGGGCACTCCGGTTCCTTTACGACGTTACCTCGCTCCCCATGTTGTCGCCACTGTTTTTGAGAAAGGATGGAGTACTCTGCAAAATGGAGAGTTGCTCCGTGAGGCAGAGACAGCAGCGTTCGAGGTCTTGGTCACAACGGATCAGAACCTGAAATATCAACAGAACCTGAGTGAGCGTCGCATCGCCATCGTCGTGCTCATGACCACCAGTTGGCCTCGGATTAAGAGAAAGGTCTCCGATGTCGTTACTGCTATCAACACAGCGAAACCTGGTGATTATGTAGAAGTAGATTTCTCATGACACGTGTTGCGACTTCATCAGCTCCGTAGCCCGGATGAAACGTAGTGGAATCCGGGATCAGCATTTCAAGGGCTTCCTTCACCCCACAAGACTTCCCCATTCCCACCCTGCCAACCTATACTCACCATTGGTAGCAGGGTGAGTCATGGTTGAAGCGGAAGAACTGGAAACACGAGCGAGAGAAATTCGGGAGAAGCTGGAACGTAAATCGTAATGCGTAAAACGTAAAAAGGAGGTGAGGTGGTTACGTATTACGTTTTACGGATTACGTGTTCAATTGTACAACAACAAGTGACAACTCGCTGGCAACCGCCGGGTGAGGCCGTTGACGACGTGCCCACGCAATAAGTGATACACCGCGCTACGTCTGCTGACACCCATGACGACGGTGTCAACCTCTAACACTTCCGCGGCGCGGGCGATGGCTTCGGCGGCGTTGTAGGAGACGGTCCACACTGGAATCAACTCGAAGTTTTGTCGTTGCGCGGCTTTGACGGCGAAGCGTAAGGTCTCGATGCCTTCTTCGCCTGGTTCTTTTTCATCACCACCGACAAACAATCCTGCACGCTCTTCAACGTAGAGTGCATACACCGCGTTACCACCCCAGCCTTTTTCGCGGGCAATCGCTTCATCAATCAAGCGCAAATTGCGACCACGTACGGCGATCAGCGTCCGCGACGGATACAAGGCAACAATCTCTGACGCGTCGCTCAGACTAATCAGATTGGGAATGTCAGCCAGATCACGCTCGGCTTCGGAAATGCGACGCTGGGTCAGCCGCGCGATAAACGGAATCTGATAAAACAGATCAGCAAACCGACCTTGTTGCGCAGCCACAGATACGGTCATACCAAAAGCAATCAGCATCCCACCAAAAAGTGTTGCGGTCTGTTTTTCTACGATGTTCACCAACCATGCCACCGTCACCATTACGGTCGTGAGCACTCCAATCCAAAAGCCAATACCGCGTTGATCGAGTCGCCAACGAATGACATCAAGTCCAATCGAACTCATGACAAATGCGCCCAGCAAACCGAACACGTACATGTCACCAAGAATGCCCAACTCAGCACCTGTGGCATACACCACACTCACGGGGATAAGCGTAGTAATGATAATCGCCATGTGTGGCGTGCGAAAGCGACGATTACGCCAGGTCACCAGTTGCGGCAGAAACCCGCCTTCGGCCAGTGCCAGAAAGACATGATACGCGCCAATGATCCCGGTATTGGCAGCAAACAACAGCAACACCGAAGCCGTACCGACCACAGCCAACTCAACTGGCATGCCGCCCCACATCACTCCAAGTTTGGAAATGAAGCGCTCAGTATCATGCAGTTTGATCGCATCTGGCAGCAATGCCACAGAAAACAATGACAACAACGGCGAGGTCAAGAGAATCGAAATAACAACCAACGACATCCCTTTTGGTGCCGTGGAACGAATCGGCGCTTGCATCGCTGGGCTCAATTGGCTGATGCTTTCTAACCCAGAGAAGGCCAACCAGGCTCCAGCAAATCCAACTAAGAAAGCATAGGGAGGAATGTCTTTTCCCTGTTCGAGCAAGCCAAATACTTTGCTCCACTCGGGCGGGCCGATGTAGAACATCGTCACCCCAATCACCACTAAATCGACCGCAAGCGCAGCCGCCGCCATGCACAAGGAGAGAATCGCACTCTCACGAATCCCGATGATATTGACCGTCGCCAGCAAAACCAGAGCCACGACGGTGCACGTAACAATGTAATGTTCAATAAAAGAAAAAATTGTTGCTAGATAATGCAAACCAGAGACCGCTGAGATAGCGATGGTAAAGAAATAACAAATCAGAATGAGGAAACCGCCAAACACTCCCCAGCGTGGAGAGAAGGCTTTGGTGGCAACTGAAACGACACCACCACCTTCTGGATTACGCCAGCAGATTTCTTGATATTTAAGCGCCAGCGGAATGAAACCAATAATCGTGGCGATAATGAAAAGCGGCGTCAGCGCTCCGACCTGCGCATAGAGAATCCCCGGCACATAATACACCGAGGTGCCGATATCACAGAAAACCACCGCCCACACTAAGAGGGGTGATAAGTGATGGGAGTCGGTCTCATGGACGCGCCGCCGTAGTGGCTGCTCGCCTATTGGCCCACTCGGCTCGTCACTCCCTGCCGCGTGGGCGCTTTGTTCTTGTTGCTCCATGCCCGATTTACGTGCGAACAACCTCTCTGCTTGTCTTAGGAAGAACTCCTGTCATCGTCAAGAGGGCGGGGGGGGGGGGATTTTGGGTT
>VGTJ01000165.1 GCA_016874775.1 Deltaproteobacteria bacterium | reverse complement strand
CCCCGTACCACGCATACCGATTCGGGAAATCAGACCTCAGTCTACCGCCTCGTAGCTGCGTATAACAAACAAAGAGTGAAACCCTCTTCCCAATGACCTTTACAGCAGTGGGCGTGAAGCTCCTGGATGCCCGCCTGCGCGGGCATGACGAACACGCGGATCCTCACGACGGGAAATTCGCGTCAATTGAGGCTTGGATAAAAAACCTACCCTTATGAGGAGGCTACCTCACCCGCCAGTCGCTCCGCTCCTGTCGCCCTCTCCATGACTGGAGAGGGCAAAACATTTCGATTTTTATTTTGCACACGCCGCTGCTAGACTCGACAACGCCACTTGCCGTCGTCCTTCGCGTACATCGTTGCGATCGAAACCGTTTGTGAGGTAGCTGAACGAGATGCCAGTCGCGGGATCGGCCCAAGCGGTTTGTCCACCAAATCCCGGATGTCCGAACGACTCGGGTGAATTGGTGCGACCAAAGCCGCGTTTGTTCGCGTTGCCATCGCCACCGGCAATGGCGATACCGAGTCCGCGATTAGCAAGCATGCCGAGATAGGGGTCTTTCAACTCCCCAGTGCGCACCCGGCGCGCTTCGCGCAACATCTCAGGCTTCCAAATCTGTTTACCGTCATGCGACTTCCCATCGTTCAACAATGCCTGATAGAAGAGTGCGATATCACCGGCCGTAGTGATTCCACCCGCTGAGGGCGACCCTGCCATTCTCGTCGTGAGTTCATTCAATTCGAGGACACCTTCTTCGCTGATTGCCGACACGCTACCACGCGGTGGTTTCATTCCCATCTTAGCGTATTCTTCGGCAGTCATTGGTTGTCCGACCCAGCGCAACTCAGCAACTCGGTTGTTCAGCTCTTCGTCTATTCTCACGCGCAGGTCAGGAATACCTAAAGGCTCTGCGATGCGCGTGCGCACGAAGTCGTGGTAGGCCATGCCACTTGAGCGTTCGACAATGTCGGCAATCGGCCAGAAGTTGGCTGAAATGTGATAAATGAACTTCTCACCCGGTTTGTGATCGGTCTTCCATTTCGCATAGCGTTCGGTGCGTCGCTGTTTATCGGCCCAATCTTTCTGCCAGTGCGGGGCATAGGGGATTGCGGAGGTATGAATGAGGCACTGCTCGACGGTGATCTCATCTTTGCCGTTGGTGCCAAATTCGGGCACGTATTTCACGATCCGATCGCTGACCTGCAGTTTGCCCTCTTGCATCAGCATCCAGGATGAGGCGGCGCAGAAGGCTTTGGTGGCAGACATGATGACAAAGAGCGTATCGTTGGTGGCAGGTTTCTCGGTTCCCCCTTGCACCGCGCGTCCGAACGTCTGCATGGCGCCGATTTTGCCATTGCGGGCAATGGCGACCTGACAGGCCGGCAGGAGACCTTCTTTTACTTCGCGTTCGGCGCGTTCAAAAAGAGATTGCACCTTTTGTGAATCAAGACCGACTTCTTCCGGACTGTTGGCGAAAAAATGAGCTGCTGGCATGACACTGTCCCTCCTTCTTCTTGTCGCTGTTACTAACGGTCGCTTGCGTTGGCAGTAAAATTGTTGACAACCTACTCGCAGGATGCCAAGGTAAGCGCCGGAATTCAACCGCAAAATGTACGATTGTTAAGCTTGCGTGTACGAGGAGAGGGGCCCGTCCATGAAGAAACGTATGAATCGTCGTCAGTTCTTGCAGACCAGTAGTCTTGCTATTGCTGGCGCTGCTGTCGCCGGTGGTACTGGAGCGCTGCTGCTTGACTCGACTACTGCCTGGGCAGCAAAAAAAGCGACGCTTGATGAACACACGACCAAGACGCTCATCGCTATGTGTCGCCAACTCTATCCACATAAACTGATTGAAGATGCCGAGTATGGCAAGGCTGTCGAGGGGTTTGCCAAGACGGCCAGTTCAGATTCTGCTTTCGCAAAGCTCTTGCAAGAAGGTGTTGCTGCGCTTGATGCGGCAGCGAAAGGGAAGTGGGTTGAGGCTACAGACGAAGACAGGTTCAAGGTCTTGAAGGGAATGGAATCCTCACCGTTTTTCCAGGCCGTGCGAGGCCCACTGGTCGGTCCCGGTGGCCCATACAACCTTCCCTCAGTGTGGAAGAAGTTTGGGTATGAAGGTTCGTCGTGGCAATTGGGTGGGTATCTTGCCCGTGGGTTTGACGACATCAAGTGGTTGCCAAAGGAATAGTGAGGGGAAGGATCATGGCGAAGTACGAATTAAAAGACGATAGCGTGGTGGTCATCATCGGCTCTGGTGCTGGCGGTGGCACCTTGGCCAATGAGTTGTGTCAGAAGGGAGTGAAGGTCGTTCTCCTCGAAGCTGGCAAACGGATCGAGATTAAAGATTTTGCCAACGACGAATGGCCGATGTTCAACAAGATTGCCTGGCTCGATAAACGGACCACGTCCGGTTCGTGGCGTATGGCCAAGAATTTTCCCAATCTGCCAGCGTGGACGGTGAAAGCAGTTGGTGGGACGACCGTCCACTGGGCTGGAGCATCATTGCGCTTTAAGGACTATGAGCTCAAGGCACGGACGACCTACGGTGAGGTTGCGGGTGCGAACTTGCTCGACTGGCCCATCACGTTGGCTGATCTAGAGCCGTACTATGCAAAAGCCGAAAATAAAATGGGTGTCACCGGCACCAATAATATTCCACGTTTGCCGGGCAATAATAATTTCAAAGTACTGGCGGCTGGCGCCAAGAAGATCGGTTACAAGCAAGTCCACACCGGGAACATGGCGATTAACTCACAACCACGTGATGGTCGCAGTGGCTGTATGCAGATTGGCTTCTGCTTTGAAGGCTGTAAGAGTGGCGCGAAGTGGTCGACGCTGTACACAGAAATTCCCAAAGCTGAGACCACTGGTAAGCTCGACTTACGTCCAGAGTGCCAAGTGCTGCGTATTCTCCATAACGACAAAGGGAAGGTCTCCGGCGTCGTCTACGCTGACAAGAATGGCAAACAGGTCGAGCAAAAAGCTCGCGTCGTGTGCGTTGCCGCGAACTCGATTGAAAGTGCCCGCCTGTTGCTGAACTCAGCCTCCAACACATTTCGTGATGGTCTGGCGAATTCGTCCGGTCAAGTTGGACGCAACTACATGCGTCACATGACTGGTAGTGTGTATGGCATGTTCCCCAACGAGGTGAATATGCATCGCGGCACGGTGATGGCCGGGATTGTCGAAGACGAAGCGATCAATGATCCGAAACGTGGCTTTGTCGGTGGCTATCACATCGAAACCATCTCGCTCGGCTTGCCGTTTATGGCTGCCTTTCTTGATCCAGGCGCATGGGGCAGCGATTTCACTGCGATGATGGATCAATTCACTCATACGGCTGGAATGTGGTTAGTTGGTGAAGACATGCCGCGTGAGAGCAATCGCATCACCCTGCATGCGAGCGAAAAAGATCAGTTTGGCATGCCGATTCCCAACGTACATTTCGATGACCACGACAACGACATCGCTATGCGTAAGCACGCCTATAAGCAAGGATCAGCGATCTACAGTGCGGTGGGCGCGACGAAGAACTTTGAAACGCCGCCGTATCCATCAACGCACAATCTCGGGACTAATCGCATGAGTGAGAAGCCAAAGGATGGTGTGGTGAACAAGTGGGGACAGAGTCACGATATCTCCAACCTGTTCATTTCTGATGGCAGCCAATTCACAACTGGTGCAGCGTGTAATCCAACCTTGACGATTGTGACGTTGGCGATCCGGCAGGCGGATTATATTGCTGAAGCGATGAGTAAGCAGGAGATTTGAACAACAAGTCGCCGGTGCATGTCATTGCGAGCGAAGCGAAGCAATCTCTGATTTATTTGGGAATTAGGACGAGATTGCTTCGTTGCCTTGCTCCTCGCAATGAAAAACCTCGGTTCAACTCTACGACGCCGCAAACCCTTTCACATATTTAATCAGGGTTTTGATTTGGTCGTCTTTGAGCAGCCCATCATAGGCTGGCATGAGCGGAGATTTTCCAACGCTGGCGCCGCCACCCTTGAGGATTTTCGTCAGATAGGCGTCGTTCTTGCCTTTAATGGCAGTCGCTAAATTTGCCGGTTTCGGTTGTAAGACCTGGGCGGTGGGCCCATCGCCTTTGCCTTCCGGCCCGTGACACATAGCGCAGGTTTGGTCGTACAGTTGCTTTGCTTCTTGCCCGTGCGCGGATCCAACGGCGGCAAAGTAGGTAAAATAGACGCTCGCAGCTATCAAGAGCAAAGATTGGTGATGAATCTTCTTCATTTTTCCCTTTCTGATCACTAATGCGCCTTGATTCTCCAACCGCACTATAAACGGGCAATATAAACGATGGTTGTGGAATACAGCAAGTGATAAGGAGATCAGGCGTCTGGGCTTTTGGTTCTTGCTTTCTTTCTTGTCTTCGCAAGCCCTTGACAGGAGACGGTCTCTAACAGCATAAAGGGCGTGCAAGTTGCTGGTTTGATAAGCTTATTCGATACGAGGTCAGGTTGATCCGGATGCGCATGGTAAGCCGTCGTTTTTTCTCTCTCGTGACTCTTACGATGGTTGGTTGGTTAATGATTCCAACAGCTTGGGCGCATCGTGATCGAGGACCAGATGACCCATGTCGGAAGCAGATAGGAGATTCGCTGTTACACCTTACCCTGTACCAACCGCATTTTGATCCTGACGCGGAGTATTGTGAAGAAGTTCCGCGCGCAGGGAAGACGGTGGTGGTGGTCGATGTGACGGCTGGAGAGTTGCGACAAGTGCCCATTGCCGTCGAGATGACCGCGCAAGGTGCATCTGGGCAGGCGCGGTCAGTTCTATCGCTTCCGGCGCAAATGTTAAATAAAGGAGTCATCGATTCGGAAGTGGTTTTTGAGGAGGGGAATACGTACTCAGCGCAGGTTGTCGTTGACCTGGGAGCCGGAAAAGAGGTGCATAAATTTTCCTTCCCCATCCAAGTGCTCCCGTGGTATACAGCGATGGTGAAACCAACGTTGATGGTTGTTGGATTGTTTGTCGTAATGGCAGTTTCAGTTATTCGTTATCAGATCAGCTCGCGACGACAACAACGAGAAGAGGCTTCCGTAGGCAAACGAAAGATACGCCGAGTAGCAAATTGAATTGAAGGAGGGTTCTGTATGGCACAGTCACAGTCAGTGCGGCAGGCGCCACGAGAAAATGGTCATAGCACAACGACAACCGGGCAATCCGCCAAACCAACAGGCTGGATGGTTGGGTGGAAGTCGTTATTTATTTCATGTGCGCTGGTGATGGCAGCGAACGTGTTTCTCTGGTTCTGGAATTACGCGTATATGTTCACCGCGGGTTTGAACTCGGCAAGTATGGAGTTCACCATGTACTATCGCTCGCTGTTTTGGGGCGAAGTGATTGTTCTCGGCATTTTTACCGGTGTGTGGTTTGGCTGGCTCATTCGCAATGGTCGCGAGATCCAAAATCAACCCTGCGAGCGGTCGGAAGAAGTACGACGGATTGCGGTGTTATGGAGCTTAATTGGTGCAACCAGTCTTACCGTGTACCTGATGGCGAGTTTCTGGCCCAATTGGGATGGGTCTTGGCATCAGACGATGGTGCGTGACACGGCGCTGACGCCGACACACATCCCGATGTTTTACTTTTTCTTCCCACTATCAGTGACTTTAGCCGTCGGTTCGTATATTTACGGACGGTTCTGGATTCCTGCTCTGTACGCACCCAGCAAAGGTTTCCCGTGGTCGTTCTTCTTGTTGATCAGTGCTGCCGTGCTGGAATGCATGACGGTTGCCGCCAACGAATGGGGCCACAGCTTGTGGATTTCTGAAGAAATCTTCTCTGTCCCATTTCACTGGCCGTTCGTGGTCTATGGCTGGCTTGCCAGTGGTATGTTCGCAGTCTGGGGCGAGACCATCGTACGCCTGTTCGAGATCGAGAAGGCGGAAGTGCTGGCCACCTCTGGAACTTCTGGCTCGACCACGCGCCAGCAGGCGGTGACTGACTAAATTAAGAATGAAGAATGCAAAATGAAAAATGAGGAGAGGATATTCGAGCTTTTCTCTCCTCACGTTTTGTGTCCTTCGTGTTTCTTTTCTTTTTCAATTTTGCATTGTTAATTTTTAATTCTTAATTGATAGGAACTATCCATGGCAGTAGGGACAACCACAGTAACTGACATTGCCGATGCCGCAGAGCGGCAGAAACGGCTGGAACTCAAAGCTCTTCTCAACAAAGAGTATAAATGGATCGATCGTAGTTTTGACATCGTTTTTTGGGTCACTGCGATCTTCGTCGTTGCCGGTGCCGCTGATATCACCAAGCAATTGTTCGCTGGCGACTGGGATTTTTGGACTGACTGGAAAGACCCGCAATGGTGGCCGGTGGTTACCGCGTTTGCCACGATTATTATTCCCTCGGCATTGCAATATATCCAATGGGTCGCATGGCGTTTTCCCACTGGAGCAACGTATACGTCGTGTTGCTTCTTTCTCGCGGCCTGGGTTGGACGGTATTTCAACTGGCACATTGCTGAAGCCTACCCCATGAATTTCGTCTGGCCGATCTCGACAGTGTGCGCTGGAATCATTCTTGATTTCACACTGATGAAAACGAAAAGCTTCCTCATCACATCTTTTGTCGGAGCACATCTGTGGGCAGTCCTGGTGTGGGCTTACAACTACGTGCCGTTGGCCCCGTACTTGCAGCCCGCGATGTTCATGGATCATGTCCTCACGGTTTCTGACATCCAAGGGATTGTGTACATCCGTTCACAAACGCCGGAATATCTGCGGTTGATTGAGCGTGGTGCCTTGCGCAGTTTCCTTGGTGAAACGCAGTATGTGTCCTTGGCGTTTGGTGGCACAGCAGCCTTTTTCGGATATTGGGTCGGCCAGTTTGTTGGTCGATACCTTGCCGTGTGGCCAATTCGCCGTTACCTGAAGACCCTCTAAAAATTATAGCGACACGCATGGGGAAATGAATGAAAACCCGACTGGTCGTATTGTCTCGACAAACTTGGCTGATAGGGGTGACTACGTTGATCTGCCTGGGGGTCCTACCAACCCTCGTACATGCACACGGTGCGATGGGGCCTGATGAGCTTGGCCCACCCCTTGGTACTGCAGGTCTGCTGGGCTTTGTCAGCTACTGGGTTGTGATGTTGTGGCCTGCGTCGAAAAAAAAAACTCGGGAACACCTCACTAGAGGTCATTCCACGGTAGAGGCGCCGCCGCGCCCGCGGAGACGAAAGAACCCCCGCGTAAAACGGATTCCGCATTTGCGTAAAGTTGGAGCTGGTACGCAGTTTCCGAGCGACCAATCTGAAAGAAGGAAAGCAAGCGATGGATAAGCAACGCGTAACACTGTTCATGGCACTGGTCCTATCGTTTACGACTGGTGTTACAAACGTTCTTGCTCATGGAGAAGCAGGAGACGAGCCATTTCTCAAGAACATGACGACCGCCTTTTTTGATGTATCGATTTCACCATCCGAAGTCGGCATTGGTGAACCTGTAACTGTGACCGGCAAGGTCAAAGTGCTTGAAACTTGGCCCCACACATTGGAGGCCCCAGAGATTGCCGCTATTGTCCCTGTCGTGCCGGGGCCAGTGTTTGCACTCAAAGATCGATACATCAACGATCAAGCGTCGGTGGGTTCGTTTTTTGCCGAGAAAGGTGGCATCTACGAGTTTAAGATGACACTCTTAGGTAAGGAACCCGGAAAGTGGCACGTGCATCCTGGGATCGCCATTAGCGGGACCGGGACGCTCGTTGGTCCGGGTGACTGGGTAACGGTGAAACCAGGCGGAAAATTTGAATTTCCCGTGAAGCTGTTGGATGGTCAAACCATTGAACTGAGCACCTATGGTGGGCAGTTTGTCTGGTGGTGGTCGTTTGTCGGCTTTCTGCTCGGGATGTGGTGGATGGTGTACTGGACGTTCACGAAACGAACAGTCACGAACCTGGCTGTGACGTTACAGTTGCCACCGAATGATGATGCGCCCGATATTGGCCTGATCACTCCTCGTGATCATATGTGGATGAACATTATTACTGGTCTGACAGTGGTGCTGCTGATTATTGGCTGGACGTATGCGGCGACATCGTACCCGGTGCGTTGGCCACAGCAGACGGACTGGATCACGCCACGTCATATCTCCTCAGGCCCCTCGATGGCTGAGGTGAAGACACAGGGTGCTGCTACCTATGACGACGCCACAGATACCCTGGTAATGAAAATGCAAGTGAAAAATATTGCCGATAGCCCGGTTACCCTGAACCGAGTCCTTATTGGTTTGGCCTCGTTCGTGCCAGGTGGCGAAGCTGAACAGGCGAAAGCGGGACCACGTGAGTTCGTTGGACCACTCAAAGTGGAACCCGAGGGGGCGATTGCTGCTGGTGAGACCAAAGATGTGACTGTGACGATTTCAAGCAGTATTTTCAGCACCGCACGGTTGATTCCGCTGAACGACCCGCAACAGTTTGTGGCTTCGGTCTTACAGTTCCAGAGTGACCAAGGTGCTCAACAGCTTGTGACCGTTCGGTCTGGTGTCGTACCGACGCAGTTCCGTGGTAGTTTCCTACCGTAACCTATGAAGCGGGGAGTTTGACTCCCCGCTTTGCTTTTGGGCTGTGGCTGAGTTCTTTCTTTCTGTCCCCAATAGCCCAAAGCCTGAAGCCTATAGCCTTTTCTTGGGGGAAATTGCCCTGTCGCTGAAGTCAAGATAAACCTCGCCTGATGTTTATTTCCCGTGCGCTGAAGTTTTTTCTCTTCCTTATCCTCCTAGCCGCTGCGACGACATTTCTACCGCGAGCTTGGCTGCCTCAATTTTTGCAGTCCTATTACACCACCTGGTTTGGTGAGCCCTCCTACGAACCTCCACCGAACAGTCAAAAAATCGCCATTCAACAAGCTGAACCGTTTTGTCCAGACGTCCATCCCGAGTGGCGTAAACAACAAGAAGTCGAAGGTGTCAGCATAGAGGAATCTCTTGCCTGCCTGCCTGATAATCCGTGGGCTGTTGCAGCGTTCGTCAAAGGAACGAACAACGTATCAATGGATACGTTGATGAAGTCAGGGTTAGCAACAGATGCTGTGGTGCTGGGTGAGGATAAAGACGGAGACGGCGATCCTGATGTCGTGATGATTAAGCTCGAAGTCGCAGAACTCAATGGTCGCTCGCCCGACATGGAGGAGGTTATTCCTGCGTTCTCTATTGCGCCAGGGATTCAGCCGGGGTTGTGGGTGTTTGCGCCAAAGATTGCCGGGATGGCGACGAAAAATATCGAAACGACCGAGGCCAATGAGATGCTGCGAGCACCGTCGCCGGTGATTCGCGTTGAACAGGGCGACACGGTACAGGTCGTGCTTGAGAACACGCACTACTTTCCTCATACCATCCACTTTCATGGTGTTGACCATCCCTATTCGCATCATGAGAATCATGGAAATGATGGTGCCCCGGAAACGAGTGAACTACCAGTGATGCCCGGTGAGAACCGCGTGTATGAATTTTCGCAGTTTGCCAGGGCAGGGTTGCATACGGGACATGGAGAAGTTGAACCAGGAAAACAGCGAAAATTCGAGCTGGCACCGCGACAGCCAGGCACGATGTTCTATCATTGCCATGTGCAACCGCAGCACCATATTCACATGGGGTTACAAGGCATGTTTGTGGTTGAAGAGAACCGTCCCAACAATTGGGTGCAAACGTTGAATATCGGGGCGGGGCACGTCCGTCATCGTTCGGTCGCAGTTCGTGAGAAATATGTGCGCGAATACGATCTGCATTTTCAGGACATCGATAGCCAGCTCAACGATCTGATTAAATCGACGAACGATCCGCGCCTGATGGAACAGCGGATGAACCGCCAATACAATATCATCAAACGCAGTGCGAACTATTTTCTCCTCAACGGGCGTTCGTTTCCCTATACGTTCCGCGAGTCGCTGATCGTGGCTGAACAGAATGAGAAGATCAAGTTGCGCGTGCTTTCTGGTGGGGAAGACGGGCTGTCTCTGCATCCCCACGGACATAAGGTGACGATTACCCATTACGATGGTGTCGAGCATAATCCGCAGGCACAGATTACGCGCGATGTTGTCTGGCTCAGTGCAGCTCAGCGCGTCGATCTTGAACTCAACACCACGAACGATGGCTTGCACAGCTATGGTCCAGGCGTATGGATGATTCATGATCATAAAGAGCGAGCTTTCACCAACGACGGCATGCATCCCGGTGGCAGTATGAGTGCGGTGGTCGATCGTTCCTATCTTGATGAAAAAGGGTGGCCGAAGACGCACGGAGTCGATTGGGCACCGTTCTTTACGCCACAGTATTACCGCCGTGAGATTCCAGTGTGGACCACCTATGACCCTCACGGCATGTTCGGAGAAGTGAGTGCTTCAACCGTGGGCGTGGGGAAGGCCGTTCTGTTTGGCGGAATCATTGGGGTACTGCTGGGAGGCCTTGTCGTTTTCTTGTTCTCGCGGAAACGTGGATAGGCGAGCATCATGCGATTTCCCTCTTTTCTCTTCATTACACTGCTAGTCATTTTGGTACGGAGTGTTAGTGCGCAACCTGCGGCACAGGAGTCGGTGGCCAAAGATTCAGAGCATGCTCATCACCAACATCATGTTGCCTCTCACGAACATCATGGAATGCAGATGGATGCGGGTGGGATGGTGATGAATGAGAATCATGATCAACAGCCGCGTGATTGTGGTGCTATTGCAGGGGAGCAAAAGATTACCGTTCGTGCTGGGACCACGTATGCGCAACGGTTCAACGGGACCATCTTTGCCTATGATCAGCATGAGTGGAATATCCCGCCGTGTACGAAGGTGACTGTCACATTGGAGAACGAGGATTCAGTTCGTCATCAATGGATGCTCCACGGCCTGCCACGCTATCTTCATCCAGAAGGGATGTTTCATCTTGAGGTCAACGGACGGGGCAGTAAGACTGGGACATTCATCACACCTGGTGCGAAAAAGACCTATCTGGTCCATTGTGATGTGGCGCAGCACATGGAAAAGGGTATGAAAGCGCAGCTGAAAGTGGGCGGCGGTGATGGCAACCTTCCCAGTATTCCTGGTATTACGGCAGCGCGTTATCCCGAGACATATGCCAACAGTTCACGGAAATGGGCAATTGTCTCGGCGTCTATTGTCGTTTTGATTGCCATTGAGTTGGTTTTGCGACTCTTCTGGCGGAAGGACATGAAAAACTTGTAACGTCGATTGTGTGTACTGTCTTTCTACCCATGCAATGCCAGCATGATTTCTCGTCGTACCTGCTCATCTTCATCACGCCGGAATTGTTCGTCCAATGCTATTCTTGCTTCCTTGTCTTGCAATTGTCCTAATGCCCAGGCTGCGTGACTGCGCACCAACGGTTCTGGATCGTCTAGCGCGAGTCGCAACGGCCGAATCGCTGCGGGATTTCCGCTGTTTCCCAGTGCAACCGCGACGTTGCGTAACAACCCACGTCGCTTGGTGCGACGAAGCGCACTACGACCAAACCGCGCACGAAATCTTGCTTCATCAAGTTGCATGAGTTCGCTCAGCGAAGGAAATAATTCCTCGACGAGGTCGTTTCGTGGCTGAGAAAACTTTTTGTTCCAGGGACACACGTCTTGGCAAACATCGCAGCCGAAAATCCAGTTGCCTATCTTGGGACGTAGCTCGTGCGGAATTGGACCGCGATGCTCGATCGTGAGATACGAAATACAGAGTGGCGCTTTGAGGATATAGCCTTCTTCCAGTGCGTTGGTAGGGCAGTCCGTGAGGCAACGGGTACAGGTGCCGCAATACGCTTGGGGAATGCCGTCTCCTTCGAGTTCAATACTGACCAGAATTTCAGCGAGAAAAAACCACGAGCCAGCGCCTTTGTGGAGCAGCATGGTGTTTTTGCCAAACCATCCCAATCCACTGCGGTATGCCCACTCGCGCTCGAAGAGAGGGCCGGTGTCCACATACGATCGTGCCCAGAGACCTGGAAGATTTTCACGGAGAAGTGCGTCAAAGGTTTTCAGCTTCGCTTGAATGATGTCGTGGTAATCCTCACCAGCGGCATAGGCAGCGATACGGCCACGTAACTCGGAACGCCAATCGACTTCCGGGAGAGCGGGAGGCGAGTATGGATAGCCAAGACAAATGACACTTGTGGCTTCAGGAAAGTACGAAAGAGGATCAAGACGGCGTTGCGAATCTCGACCGAGGTACGCCATTTCGCCCGCGTGCCCTTGAGCGAGCCAGTCAGCAAAGAACCGTTCGCGGGGGAGGGGAGACAATCGCGTAAATCCACACAGTGAGAAGCCTAAACGTGCAGCATAGTTGCGAATGTGTTGCTCTAACGACACGGCTTTGGTGTAGCATGAAGGACTCACGCGGCCAAAGGGATTGACTCTCTGAGGGTGAAACCTTATCTCTAAAGATAGTCCGATTGTCTGCGAGGAGGACATACATGTCGCACGGAACGCTTGAGCGTGGAATGCACGATGAAGAAGTTCATATTCAGGCTCCTGAAGGAGTCGCTCTAGCTCTTACTGATATTGCTGTAGAAAAAGTCAAAGAAGTAATGGGTCGCGAAGGGTTGAAAGGCGGTGGGCTACGTATCTCCATTGTTGGGGGAGGCTGCTCTGGTTTTCAATATAACCTCGGTCTTGATGAGAGTCCGCGTGACGATGATACGATCATCGAGCAAGATGGGGTGAGACTTTTTCTTGACCCGATTAGTCAACAGTATGTGTATGGGACGGTCATCGACTACGTGAATGGCCTCCACGGGGCGGGCTTCAAGTTTGTTAATCCTAATGCCGCACGCACCTGTGGCTGTGGGTCGTCGTTTTCGACTGAAGGTGAATAAGCCTTTCCATAGCGAGGTCCTCCTTCTGACGGGGACCTCCATGACTCTTCCCTCCGAGGTCTCTATATGAAAGCCCTCCTTCTTCTTGCTGCACTTCTTTTTGGTATTGGCACTTTCCCGGTGATAGCGGAACCGACCCCGAACAAGCTGATTCACTCCGATAGCTTTCTCAAAGCTGCAACTGCAGTGGGCGAACTGCGTAAAACCCGGCGCGTGACTGAAGAGCAGTTTATTGCTCTGGCAAAGCAGCCTGGGACCATCGTTCTTGATGCGCGCAGTGCAGAGAAATATCGCTTGCGGCATATCAAAGGTGCAGTGAATCTGAGTTTACCAGATTTTACTGAAGAGACGCTGACGGCTGTGATTCCAAGCAAGTCTGCAACTGTTCTTATCTACTGCAATAATAATTTTCTTGGCGATTCTCTTGCATTGCCCACAAAACGACCGGGTCGTCACTCAACCTCCCTACATTTACCGCGCTGTATGATTATGGTTACACCAACGTGTACGAATTGGGTCCGCTGATCGATGTTGCGCAATCGAAGCTGACTTTTGAAGGGACTGAAGTTACGGTGGCAACAAGCAAGTGAGCAGGTGGGGACGGCTGATTGTCCATGCCTCGATTTACTCATCTCATCTTTGATCTCGACGGTACGTTAGTTGACTCACGAGCCGATTTAGCCGCAGCAACTAACGCGATGTTAGTTTCGTTTGACTTACCACCGCTCTCACTTGAGCAAATCACTAGCTACATTGGTGACGGTGCGCGGGTGTTGGTTCAGCGCGCTCTCGGACGAGAGCGCGCTGAACTTGTCTCACAGGGATTTGCCGTCTTCATGGAGTATTATCTTGCGCACTTACTCGACTGGACGCGTCCGTACGACGGAATTCCAACGCTCCTTGCCGCGGCTCGTGCACAAGGTCGTATCTTGTCAGTATTAACAAATAAGCCAGAAGTGCCCAGTCGTACAATTCTATCTGGGGTGCACCTCGTTCAATATTTCACTGCTATTGTTGGAGGAGATACACTTCCTGTGAGAAAGCCTGATCCGCAGGGTGTCCTTCGCTTGCAGAGTCTCTCGGGGATTCCACTCGCACAGACGTTGCTGATTGGCGATTCGCATATTGATGTTGAGACAGGCCGCGCGGCAGGGGTCGTCACCTGTGGAGTGACGTGGGGATTTGGCGCGGAGGGGATCCGGGCTCACCCTCCACAGCTTGTGGTTGACACTCCTGAGGACTTACATCACCTCGTGTTGTCGTAGTCGCTATTTGCTTGCCTCGGTTTTCTCGTCGTGATTGGCGATGGCGACTCCTGCCGTCAGACCCTGAATGTCACTGCCATTGAGGCCGATTTCTTTGAGGAGTGAGTCGACTAAGGCATGGGCAAGAATTAAGTTACCGATTAAGAGCGAGGAAGAAGCGTATAGTTCCAATCGCCATGAAACTTACCGGGTTTGATATTGAGCGCTTGAAACTCATCGTCGGAGACCTGTAGGCCTTTG
>VGTJ01000164.1 GCA_016874775.1 Deltaproteobacteria bacterium | reverse complement strand
GCCTACAGGTCTCCGACGATGAGTTTCAAGCGCTCAATATCAAACCCGGTAAGTTTCATGGCGATTGGAACTATACGCTTCTTCCTCGCTCTTAATCGGTAACTTAATTCTTGCCCATGCCTTAGTGCTCCTCTTTTTTTCTCGTCAGTATACGGTATTCACGCTGCGAAGCGCAGGGGTAGCGTCTGGGGCCCACGAACCAAGTACGTGGGCACCCGGGAGACCTTGTCGGCCTTGCGGGCAAACGGTGGACACCCAAATAACAGTGCTTCAAGAGCCGAGCGCGCTTCGAGTCGAGCCAGTGGCGCTCCTAAGCAGTAGTGAATGCCATAGCCAAAGCCGAGCTGATCGGGAGGATTGCGGTCGACATCAAAACGATCCGGTTCAGGATATTTGCGTTGGTCACGATTGGCAGAACCGAGGAGCACAAGGATCGTCGCTCCTGCAGGAATTTTGCCACCCTCCAGCTCGACATCTTGCGTCGCTTGTCGAAAGATCACCTGAACGGCTGAGTCGTAGCGCATCACTTCCTCAATCATCGCCGGAATCGTAACCTGACCAGCTTGTACTTTGGCGAACTCCGCCGGGTGGTCGAGTAACGCTAACACACAGTTACCGATCAAGTTCGTCGTTGTTTCATTACCCGCACCGAGGATCAACACCGTCAAGCCGAGGACCTCGATGGACGTCAGGACCTGGCGCTCTTCCTCGGCTTGCACAAAGGCCGTGATGAGATCGTTACCCGGTTCAGTGCGACGCTTCTCAATCATAGCGCCAATGTACTCACGGAACTCTTTGATACTTTGCTTAATCTCCGCACGGACGGTTTCATCAGTGGGATGATTGAGCGTACGCACCACGTCATTTGACCAGCGCTTAAAATCTGTCTGTCGTTCCACCTCAACACCCAAGATCTCGGCAATCGCAATGACTGGGAGCGGCACTGCCAGTGAGGAAACGATGTCAACTTCTGCTTGTTTCTTCAATGGCTGGAGGAGCCGTTGGGCAATGGCTTGTACATGCGGCACCATCTCGCGAATGCGGCTTGGGGTAAATCCCTTGTTGGCCAGCTTGCGCATGCGGGTGTGGTCTGGTGGGTTCATTGACAGCAGGCCCGGCGCTTCAGGAACAACGACGAGATCACCCGAAGCCGCCTCATTCCACAACGCAGAGGAAAACAGACGGGGGTTACGAAGAATATAATCGACATCCGCATAGCGACTGACTGCGTACGCTTGCATCGACTCGACCCACGCCACCGGAGCGTTATCGCGCAGTTCTTTATAGTATGGATACGGGTTATCCTGCACTACTGGTGAGAGTGGGTTGTAATCCATCGAGCACTGTTCCTTCCTTTACAACTTGCGGCATTGTTATTTTCAAAGTGTGGCGATTCCGTCTAGTAGTCAGTCCATTTAATTTTGCGGGATAGGGTTTCGTCATGCCCGCGCAGGCGGTCATCCAGGGAACTTCAGCAGTGGCCTGTCGTTAAGCCGCCTGGATTCCCGCCCTCGCGGGAATGACGTCCCTTGAGTTATCCATCAAAACTTTCTGGACTATCCACTAGAGGCTCTGTGGTATAAACCTCTGCCAGTGCAGGTGTCAATCGTTCAACTGACCTTGACGTCATGTGACCTGCCAGGCGCCGTATCCGTTGCTCATTTGATCCGCGTCAATACAAACACCGGAATCTGCCGCGTGGTCTTCTGCTGATATTCTTTGAAGATCGGCATCTGTGCCGCTTGCTGGTCGTAGAGTCGTTGTCGTTCTGCGCCTGTGGTGGCCACTGCTTTGACCTGAAAGCGTTCGGCACCGACTTCGACTGTTGCTTCTGGGTTGGCAATCAGGTTGTGATACCAGGGTGGATTCTTGGGACCACCCGCGAACGAAGCAATGATGACCATACGATCGCCATCTTTGCTGTAGACCAGGGGCTTGGTGATGGACTGGCCACTTTTGGCGCCGGTCGTGGTCAGCAGCAGCATTGGCATCCCGGCCATCTGGCCGCCGACTTTCCCTTGATTGGCACGAAACTCAGCAATGACCTTCTGATTGAAGTCGTGTAGTTCTGACATATGTCCTCCTTATGCACAGGCTATTGTGTAGACGTTACGTAGTCCCGTCGGCAGGGGATATTCCCGCCATGTCTCCCCCTTGTCCAGGGTGCCAAATACTTGTCCAATACTATTGACGCCGTAGATACAGCGGGGGTCGCGTGGACTCACGCTGACCGACATCATCGTCCGTCGCGGTGTGACGTCATGATCGAAACGTTGCCAGGTCTCGCCCAAGTCTTGGCTGCGATAGATCGAGCCCGCCTGACTCATCGCGGCTGGGCTGAGCGCGGCGTAGAGTGTCTGTGGGTCGTCGGGTGCAACTTGAATATCGCGACCATAAGCAAACGGAGAGAAACGCCAGATTTCCAACTCCTGCCAGCTCGCTCCTTGGTTGATGCTGCGAAACAGTCCCATGCGATTCGCCAGAAACACGGCACTTTCAGAGGTCGCACTCACGGTGATGGCATGCGCATCCATCATACCCTCAATGTCGGTGTCACTACCGAGTTGGCTGCGCAAATGCGGCTGTGTCGCCAGCGAGAGCAAGGCTGGCGTACAGTCACTCCAGGTGTCTCCTCCATCGAGACTGCAGATGACACCACCAACCTCAAGCGCGGCATAAATATGCTGCGGATTGCGGGGATCGATCGCCAGGCGAATGACGCGCATCGGAAAGCCCATGCGCACTGCTCCAGCAGTCGCGACAATCGGCAAACGTTGCCACGTTTCACCGCCGTTGTCACTGCGATACACCGCTGGCGGTGCCGCCCCGAGATACATAAGTTGTGGGTTCTGTGGGTGGAACACGATTGTCCACACCACGCCACCTTGTTCGGGAAACGCCAGGCGTTCCCAGTGCTCGCCTCTATCACGGCTGCGGTATGGACCGAACTGGGTGCCTGCATAGACAATCTGCGGATCAGACGGGTGAACCGCTATGACCCGCACTTCGACTTTGTCTGGCAACCCACTGGTCAAGTGTTCCCATGTGGTGGCACCGGCGGTCTGGCGAAAGAGGCCACCGAGCAGTCCTGCGTTCAGCGTTTCCGTCCACTGCGGCACACCGACATAGACATAGTGAGGCATGAGCAACTCTCCTTTTCAGCGAAGACAACGCATTCTCCTTTAGCCATGTTTCAGTGCTGTTGGCAAGGAGAACTGGCCAGGCAAATGAAGATTCTCCGGTGAACAGGAGTTCAACACCTCTTGTATTCTTTGCCTCGCGCAGTCACAGTGTAGCGCCAAGGAGGCTAACCATGACACAAGACGAGATCGCACGTGATAAAGCGGCAATTGCGGAACTCATCGCACGTTACAACTACGCCATCGACCACAACGACTATCAAGGCTGGGCGAATACCTTTGCGCCCGACGGCGTGTTCCAAGGCGTGATTGGCCGATTTCACGCGCACAAGGAACTCGACAAATTTATCGCCAGCGTGAAGAGCCTGACCGACAAGTCACCAAATCTACGCCACTATGTGACCAACATCTTGCCTGAGATCACCGGGCATGAAGCGCGCTGCACGAGCTTCCTGTTGATGACCTCGACGACCAAAGGCGGCGTTTCCACGATTGCTCTGGCCGGGGAATACGAAGACCGCTTGGTGAAGATCAACGGCCAGTGGTTGTTCCAACAACGCATTGTTCGAGCTGATGGGGTATAGTGTTTATGGTGGCTTTGCTTTGTGGTTACGGCACTGACGACTGCGAAAGGAACATATGAACGATCAGAACCTCACAAATGGTCATGGCGACGCCGAGCAGTTTACTGAAGCTCTTGCCACGGCCAACGTTCCCACCCTCTTGATGGTGTTAGTACAACTCACAGGAGATCTGCGTTGGCTCGAAGAACCATATCGACCGCATCGTGCACGTGGCATGAATGATAATGACTCCGGCGGACTCCCTACCCGCATTCAAGCCGAGGTTCGCAAAGCGGCGCTGGAAGCAATCTTGGCGTGGCGTGCTGGCAAACCCGTGGCAATTCCTGAACCGTCTGCCGAACTGCGCTGCAAAATGTTGGCCTGCGCAGTGGCCGAAGAGGTTCCGCTGGAATACGATCCACTCATCGCGGCGGATCTGCCATTGGCCCAGCATGAGGTCGTCGAGAAACTTCCCGTCCCAGATGGATTTCATGCTCTGATCATTGGCGCTGGCGTCTCAGGCTTGTGTGCCGCAATTAAGTTCAAGCAAGCTGGTATCCCGTTCACTATCTTGGAAAAAAGCTCGCAGGTCGGCGGGATTTGGCGTGACAACCGCTATCCGGGTGCAGGCGTCGATACGCCTAATCACCTCTACTCATACACATTCGCTCCGTATGATTGGACGAAGTATTTCGCCCTGCGCGATGAGCTGCACGGGTATCTCAAACATGTCGCAGACAAATTCGACTTACTGCCACACATCCGCTTCAACACCGAGGTCAAATCGGCCAACTACAACAAAGACACGCAAAAGTGGGAAGTGACGACTCAACGCGACGATGGCTCACGTGACGTGATGAAATCGAATGTACTCATCAGCGCTGTGGGCATCTTCAACCCCATCAAATTTCCCAACATCAAAGGGCTCGATCGTTTCGCTGGCCCCCGTTTCCACACCGGCGAATGGCCGGACAATGTTGATCTCACTGGGAAACGAGTCGCGATGATCGGCAACGGCGCGAGTGCGATGCAGACCGGACCCGCGATCCAAGACAAGGTGAAGTCGTTAACCATCTTCCAGCGCTCAACCCATTGGGTCGCCCCTAACGAACAGTTTGGTCAGCCAATCCCTGAAGCGATGCGCTTTCTGCTGCGCGAAGTACCACTCTATCGTGCCTGGTATCGCATCCGCCTCGGTTGGGCGTTCGGCGACCGCATTCATATCACCTTGCAAAAAGATCCAAATTGGGAGTACCCAGATCGTTCACTCAACAAAGCCAACGACTCGCATCGCGCTTATTTCACCCAGTACATCGTCTCCGAACTCGGCGACAGAAAAGACTTGTTGGAGAAAGTCGTACCGCCCTACCCGCCGTTCGGTAAGCGCATGCTGATGGACAATGGCTGGTACCGCATGTTGAAGAACGACAAGGTCGCGCTGGTGGATAATCCTATTGTCGAGATCAAGCCGGATCGGGTGGTGACCAAAGACGGTAAAGAATATGAAGCCGACGTGTTGATCGTCGCCACTGGCTTCGATGTCTTGCGTTTTCTGACAACCTTCGAGGCCCACGGACGCTCAGGTCGCAGCTTGCGCGAGGTCTGGGAAGATGACAACGCCAAGGCCTATCTCGGTACGGTCATCCCTGACTTCCCCAACTTCTTCTGTCTCTACGGTCCAAACCTGCAACCCGGCCACGGCGGCAGCCTCATCTTCGTCGTCGAAATGCAGATGCGCTACGTCATGGACGTGATGAAAAAAATGTTGACGCAAAATCTTGGTGCAGTCGAATGCCGCCAAGACGTACAGGACGCCTACATCGAAGGCGTCGACAAAGCCCACGCCAACATGGTGTGGACACATCCCGGCATGGAGACCTACTATCGCAATGATCGCGGGAGAATCGTCGTCAACTCGCCGTATAAGAACACCACCTTCTACGACATGACCAAAGAAGCCAATTTAGCGGACTTCAATGTCGAGCCACGGCAGGAAGCGTAAATTGTAGGCCGGAATAAGCCTGTCCTGCTTCTCTTCAGCAAAAGCACTCATCCTTGAAAATCCTGACTTGAACTCCCGATTTTCAAGGATGAGTGGCACCACTCGTGATCGGATTTGGCTCTTGAAATTACGACCGATTGAGTTGCTAGGTTCTGAGTGCGTTGATAGACCGCTGCAAGTTAGCTCGCGCACTGATTTCATAGCGATCGAAGAAATACGCCATATTGAAGATTCTGGGGCGTGCAAGAAACTCTTGAAGGATCTTCTTGCGGGTTTGGCGAAAGAGATCTTCTGGCGCCCACGCGTACTCGCTACGAACCTGCCGTTCGTATTCATCGAAGCGTTCGGTGAGTGCGCCCAGAATGGAAAGATCGATATCGACGAGAATTTTCGCGTCGGTCTCTACAGGAACCGCACTATGACGGGTTACCATGACTAACTCATAGACCCGGTTCGCGCTGTCGTCTGGCAATCCTGCTCGCAACACTTCAGCCTTTGCCCATTCTGCACTCCGCAGTTCATTATCTTGGCGTTTGGCGTCATAGATGACGTCGTGAAACCACAGGGCGAGAGCAATTTCGTGTGGATGGTGCGCAAGTGGCTGCACATGGGGTATCCACGCCAAGCATTCGTCAAGATGCTGGGCGGTGTGGTAGCTGCGGTGCGCTTCAGAATAGCGCCCTAGCAGTTCGTAGAATAAGGGAACATTGCCGTTGGTGACGCCTAAGCCTCTCCATATGTCGTGCCATTGTTCCAGGTTTGGCATTGTTACCCAATCCGCTCAGGAGGCAAGAGAACGCCCTGCGGCGTAACTCCCAATCCGGCACTGGCGTATTTCTGCATGATTATTGATTCTGCGCATCAAGCGCGGCTTTGAAGTCCCCGGTGCGCAGTGTTCCGAGAACATTCAATTGTTCATCAAGGACATGGAACAACTCATCGCTCTCGCCGCGTACGCTGTACTGCAACACACAGCCGCTGGCGCCACCCCCTTCTTTATGCGCGTCTCCAGGTTTGCTGGAAGTAAACCGACCAACTGGACGCACTTCTCTCTTCTTGCCATCGGGTTCATAGATGATGTGCTCGCCATCGACCACAAACGTATTCGTCAGTGCAAGATGGCGGTGGATGAAGATCTTCTCGTTCGCTGCAAACTTGACGATGAAATCAGCGATGTTGTTCTTCTCATCAACGGCGAAGATAAATACTTCAAAATGTTCAAAGTCCCCTAACTTCTGCCAGCGAATGTTACGGTCGTCGAAACGGTACGAAGGGGTCTGAGATTGAGTCGTTGCCATAGCACCTTCTCCTTGAATGGATCGATCTGAACACCTATCGGAGATCGCCACCCCTGTCCACAGTTTCACCATGAAAAAGGCTCAGGTTACGAAAGAGAAATCTTTTGCTATGAGAAGAGACCACTCAGCAAAGGAGGATCGTTTATGAGCCGCTTATTTGGCGAAATGCGACAGATTGCCTTTGTCGTGCGCGACCTCGATAAGGCGCTACGTTATTGGACCGAGACGATGGGCGTTGGACCTTTCTATTTGTTCAAGAATTTTGTCCCGACCGATTATCTCTACCGTGGCAAACCGGCACCAGCACCGCATGTGACCCTTGCACTGGGTTTTTCCGGTGAGATGCAAATCGAGTTGATCCAACAGCATGACGATCATCCCAGTGCCTATCGTGATTTTCTTTTGGCTGGTCATGAAGGCTGTCAGCATGTGTCTTCGTGGACAACGCGCGCAGAGTATGACCAAACCTACCAGGCCGCTCGTGCACGCGGTGTACAGCCAGCGCATGAAGGTGTCGTGCCAGGCAGTAACATTCGCTTTGTCTATTTTGCCACCGACTCAGCGCCAGGCGGATTGCTCTACGAAATGGCGGACCTGAAAGAAACACCTTTGTATGACACGATGATGAAGATTCGTGACGAGGCGCGCCGGTGGGATGGTACCAACCCGATTCGTGAACTTTCGTTTACCTAACGCAAAGCACAAAAGCGTGGTACACTCTGTTAGTGAAGCAAGAAGCCGTAGCGTGCGCATAGCGCACACTACCGCAACTACATCAAGCCACAGAAGATCGACACAACCGGATTGTCACCCTGAGTGAAACGAAGGGTCTCGCAGAGAGATTCTTCGCTCCGCTCAGAATGACAGGGGTGAAACGTCCGAAGACGAAGTGTACGAATGTTCTCGCGTCCAATGTAGGATCATACCGTCCGGGCTTCTGTTTATCCCTCTTGTCGTCAATTCCCCCTATCGCAACACCACTTTCTACAACATGACCAAACCAGCGATCCTGCTCTTGCATATGCAGGGGGCGCGTTCCGTCGCTGTTCATTTGTGCGGTGCAGTGAGCCAGCGATCAAATGCTTCCTATGACTCACTCTGAGTGAACGCGTATGCAAGGCGATCAACCATGCCAACGCGGATAATGTGGTCACGATTGCCGAGCGTGAGATGAGGTTGCACCTCAGTGACATAACCTCTCTTGCCTCTCGCTCGGTACTAAAGACTCTGGTGATGTGGCCGAAACAAGACTACACGGGGGATTCCACAAAAGAGATTCATATGACAAAGCAGCTATTCACAAAATATAGTCTTGTTGCAGCAATCGCTCTACTATGCTGCGGCGTGGCAAAAGCAGGGGACAAAATCGAGACAGCGGGTAAAGCTACCGCCGTTGAGAAACCCGTCGCACAGGAGATCTTGGATATCCTGCGCGCCAACAACCAGATCACTACGCAACAGTATGACGCGCTGATGGTCAAAGTGAACGCTGAGGTAAGCAAATCTGCAGGGGAGGGGAAACGTACTCCTGGCACGCTGCGGGTCTTTTGGAAAGATGGGCTGAACTTCGAGGGCGGTGATGATGCTCCAGTCAAATTCCAGACCGGTGGCTACTTCCAGGCCGACTGGGCATACACAAGCCCAGATACGAAACTCGCAGCCAAGCTCGGCAAGTCATCAACTGGGACACAGATGCGGCGAGCACGGCTTTCCGTCGCAGGGAGCCTCTACGATACCGCGGAGTATAAGTTTGAGTCTGACTTGGCAGCCGGAGCCGTCAAAATCATGGATGCCTACGTGCAACTCAATAGCCTACCCTGGGTAGGGACGATGCGCATGGGGCACTTCAAAGAGCCCTTTGCTTTGAGTGAGGTCACCAGTGACCGGTATGAGACGTTTATGTAATCGGCATCGTTGGAAGAAGCCTTCGTTCCTTCTCGTAACGTAGGCATTATGCTTCAGAACCATGCCTTCGATAAACGGATGACATGGGCGATCGGTGGATTTCGCGAAACCGATGATGTCGGCAAAGGCTTCGATAGCAATTCGCAGTACAATCTGACGATGCGGGTGACAGGAACTCCGTGGTATGCGGAGCAAGGCCGTAAGCTCGTACATCTTGGCTTGTCGTATAGCCACAAGTTTCGCAACAATGACCAAATCCGCTTTAGGGCGCGCCCGGAAGCCCATCTCGCGCCAGTGTTAGCCGATACAGGGAACCTGACGAGTGACGGCATCAACCTTCTGAACCCAGAGTTAGCCGTCGTGTATGGCCCGTTCTCGTTACAGGCAGAGTATACCTCAGCGATGGTGGAGCGGCCCAAAGCGAAGGGACTCACATTTTCGGGCTACTACATGGAAGCGAGTTATTTTCTCACTGGCGAAAATCGCCAGTACAAAAATACCGGTGGTTTCTTTGGCGGCGTGTCACCGAAGCAAAACTTCGATGGCCAGGGGCATTGGGGTGCATGGGAAATCGCCATGCGCTATTCGGCGTTGGATTTGAACGACAGAACCGTTCGCGGTGGGAAACTTAGCGGCTTCACCACCGGTGTTAACTGGTATCTGAACCCGAACATGCGGGTTATGGCTAACTATAGCCTCGCGCACCGCAGTGCGTTCGCGGATGCCAATATCCTCCAGGTCCGAGCCCAATTGCTTTTCTAATCGGTTTTGAGACTCGTCAGAATAAAGCGTACTCCAGTGTAAATCGCCGAAAGTACAGGGAGCGAGCCAAATGTCGGTGCGTCTGTAGATTACTGAAAGTGATGTGGTAGTTTTGTACATGAATGGGGGTCGCAGACCGATAACCCACAAAAACAATACTCCGTGAAAATCCGTACTCGAACTCGTGATTTTCACGGAGTATCACTAATCCACGAATTGCTAATACCCTCGTTGCCAATCAATAACGTTGGCCAGCGGCTCGTTGTTAAGGTAGCGACGCAGGTTGTCACAAAAAAGGTCCAAGCCTTTCGCCAGGGACACATCCGTGCCAACGGAGGTGTGAGGTGTGATAACCACGTTGGGCAACTCCCACAGCTCTGCGGGTGGCGGGCCGGTGAATTCGCCGTCGTAGACATCAAGCATGGCGCCAGCAATCCGCCGTTCGCGCAGCGCGGTTACCAGCGCCGTTTGATCGATCAGTTCTCCGCGCGCGACGTTGATGAGATATGCTGTTGGTTTCATCGCCTGCAACTGCGCTGCCCCAAGCAGCTTGTCGGTCTCTGGGGTCCACTGCGCACACACCGCAACAACGTCACTCTCACTGAGTAACGACGACAGTGCCTTAGGTGGAAGGAGCTGCTCGACACCCTGCGTGTTTTGTTCAGGCGCGCGCACTGAGCGCCGCGTCGCGATTACGCGCATGCCCACTGCTTTGGCGAGGCGGGCGACTTCACTGCCGATGCCACCCAAGCCGACAACGCCTAGTGTCTTTCCCTGCAGCAGAATCGAGCGGTATGCACGACGATCAAAACTCTGCTGTTGCTGATCATGAAACGCCTGCGGCAGCGATTTAGCGAACATCAACACGCCAGCAACCACATACTCCGCGATCGGCAGAGCATTGTTCACTCCACGTGAGGTAGTGGCGGTCACATTACTGCCCCACAGATCGCCCATACGCAAGTTTGATGCACCTGCCGGTGTTTGATGAAGCCACCGCAACCGCGGCGCACGGGCATGAAGATCAAGTGGAAAAGGGAAACGGATGCAGATCACCTCAGCCTGAGCCAACAATGCCTCGCGCTCAGCCCGCGTCGTCTTACTGCCTGCAATCAAGGACTTGGGAACGTAACGTTCGACAGTTTCCGTGGGCCACGTCTCGGCGTACTCCACTTCGAACACGCCTCGTGCATCGATCACGCGAATGCGCGGATCGACCGCAGCAATGCGTTCCAGTGGTTGTTCACCGACAGCGCCCAACACGAGAACGGTTACTGGTTCCATAACGCTCCATCACTCCCACATCAATCGTTGTGCGCAATGATACGGCCACGCTCTGCCGCGGACGGTGGCGACGGCGGCTGTGGTAGCGCTAGCTTCTGTTTCAACCCGTCGTTGGCGACCGTTGTCACTCCTTGTGTAGTCAATTGGTATTTATCCAAATACTGTAGCGGCGCAAGCAGCGTAATCGCCTGTCTTTCACATTCTGCGATAGTGTCGTCTGTCCCGGCGATGGAGGCGTACGCATACGGCACGCCAGCAAAGAAGGAAGTAAACAAACCGTCCCAGTGGTGAGGAATATGCGTTTGTGGCCGCAGGACCTTGCCAACGACCTCAGCGAGTCGACGGTCGCTGTAGCCAATCCACAGTGCCACCTGCTCAAGTTTTGCTGCTCTCATAGCACCACGCAGGTTGTCCTGTGACGACGCTTGGGGTGGCACGAACGTGAGATTGGCAAACGTGAAGCCCTGTGCTTTGAAGAACTGCTCGTCTATGGGCGCTGCCTTCTGAAAGGTGTCGGCATTGCCAGTGTTGGAATAGAACCAACTGACCGCTCCTTTGGCTGTACTCACAGTGAAGAGGTATGCACGCGCGCCACCGCCGTTGGGAAAGTCCTCCAACGTACCGGGCCGGAGGCCCTCAGCACCGGCGGCAACCGCAGGGTTCTTCGCTAACTCAACTGGCGTATAGAGGACGCGACCCATAGGTGTCGCCACATCACCACTGTGATTCCAGCGGACAACACGGACAGTGGCATGCTCGCCCAGTGAGAGTACTTCTCCTCCCTCTACCGTTGTGCATTGCCGTTCTGGCACTCCCTGTGCCACCGCCTGGAGACAGGTGGAACGTGCCCCGATGATACGGGCTCCGGTGAGTTTAGCCCACGTCGCGGTGTCAAAAGAATGATCAAAGTGGCTATGGCCGGTCAGGATAAAATCAACTTTACCACTCTCGCCCAGAGCCGCGATGACTCGCTGTATTGCTGCTTCGTCCGGCTTACTAGGCGTCGCCGTGGCAAAACCCACACCCGAAAAGGCAGATTCTGGAATGCGTGTGATATAGCCATCGGTGAGAATACGGGTCGATCCTACCTCAAACAGCCAGTTAGTGACCGATAGCCAGGTGAGATGCACACGTTCTGGCTTTTGGCTCTCGGCCCAGAGTGGCGCTGTATACACTCCCAGTAATGAAGCCACGAGTAGCGTGCAAACCAGGAAGCCCGCACGAATGAAGTTCCTCACGATCTGCCCCTCCTTCAGCACTAGGTACAGGAACCGCTCCCTGCGACAGGCTCCTGCATTACCCACCATCTCCAATGCCATACTTTCTCATCAAGCGATACAACGTCGTCCGTTCAATGCCAAGGCGTTTGGCGGCCTCACCTCGGGCACCGCCGACTTCCTTCAATACCGCACGTACGTGGTCTGCGGCGGCACGATCGAGAAAGGTTTGCAAGTTCTCGTGCGACATCGTTTTCTCGGGTGAGGATGTGTCATGAGTCCCGTCGATCAGTAAATCTGCCAACTCAAGATGATCGTGCTGGGCAAGAACGACGCCGCGCTCGATGATATTCTCCAGTTCGCGTACGTTCCCTGGCCAGGAATGTCGACGCAGATACTCGTCAACTGCTGGAGTCCACCCGTTGACGTGGCGCGACAGCTCCGCGTTCCACTTAGCGAGGAAATGCTGCGCCAGCGGGAGGATGTCCTCGGGGCGATCCCGCAACGGAGGCAAATGAATCGGAATCACTGCGAGGCGAAAGTAGAGGTCCTCACGAAAACGACCGGCGGTTACCTCTGCACGCAGGTCACGATTCGTCGCGGCCACGAGGCGTACATCGACCGCACGCTCGGTGGTCCCACCGACACGGTAGAAACGCCGCTCCTGCAGCACGCGCAACAGCTTCGCTTGCGCGTCGGCGCTGACTTCCGCGATCTCGTCGAGAAACAGCGTGCCGCCATCGGCGCGCTCGAACAGTCCAGCTTTGGTACGATCTGCGCCGGTAAACGCTCCTTTCTCATGGCCGAATAGTTCTGATTCCAAAACACTCTCGGCGAAGGCTTTACAATTGACGGCGACAAACGGACCACTGACGCGATCACTGTGATAATGCACCGCGCGAGCGATCACTTCTTTGCCAGTGCCACTCTCGCCGGTAACCAGAACAGTGCTCCGACTTCTCGCCGCGCGGCGCACCAAGGCCAACACGTCGTGCATCACTGCGCTTTCTGCGATCAAGGCATCGGGTTGGTAACGGCTGCGTAATTCGGCACGAAGGTAGCGGTTGTCGCGCGCTAAGCGGGTGACATCGAGTGCGAGACGGACGAGCGCTTTGAGTTCATCGTTGTCGAAGGGTTTTTCCACGTAATCAAATGCGCCGTGGCGCATCGCGGCAATGGCTGTGGAGACTGTGGCGTGCGCAGTGATCAGAATCACAGGGAGTTCTGCGTCGATCTGCTTGGCGTGCTGTAACACCGTCAGCCCGTCGGCACCAGGCATTTTGAGGTCTGTGATCAGGACATCGCAGGGTTCAGCCTGCAGTACAGCGAGGGCTGTCCGCGCATCGACAAAGGGAGACACCTCATATCCCTCACGACGAAAGACCATCGCGAGAATATCCACCATCCGTTGCTCATCATCGAGAATCATCAAGCGCGGCTTCATTCCGCCTGCTCCTGCATTGTCAGCGGTCCCCGCACCGGCAAACGTAACCGGAAGCGCGCACCGGAGCGGATTGTTTCTGTGCTTGTATTGGTTACCACTTCAATCGCACCGCCATGAGCTTGCACGATCCGTGCAGCCATCGGTAGTCCGAGGCCAGTGCCGGAGGGTTTGGTAGTAAAAAAGGGTTCAAACACTCGCTCCGCGTCGGCTGGCGCAATGCCAGGTCCGGTATCAATAACCTCCACGCTCACATCTTCGCGGATGCCTCGCGTCCGTAGCGTGATTTGCCCATGACTACCGATCGCTTCAGCCGCATTGGTGAGGAGCCCAAACACGACTTGCGCGACCAGGTCTGGGTCAGCCATCACTGACGTTACCTGTCGATCGCCCTCTCGGATCACAGTTATATCGCGACGTTGAAGTTCGTCTTTGGTCAGCAGCAGCGCTTTATCGATGACCTCATGGACCATCACCGACTGTAAGCGCAATTCGGCTGGACGAGCGAAGTTTAACAAGGCGGTAATCAAGCTATTCAAGCGGTAAATTTCCTCGCGGATAAAGTCACACGCGCGATACGCTTCCTCTGCGGCAGTAAAGTGCTCACGAATCATCGATGCCGAGGCGCGGATAACACCGAGAGGGTTACGGACCTCATGCGCGATCCCAGCCGCCAGTCGACCGATCGCGGCTAAGGCATGGGCAAGAATTAAGTTACCGATTAAGAGCGAGGAAGAAGCGTATAGTTCCAATCGCCATGAAACTTACCGGGTTTGATATTGAGCGCTTGAAACTCATCGTCGGAGACCTGTAGGCCT
>VGTJ01000163.1 GCA_016874775.1 Deltaproteobacteria bacterium | reverse complement strand
GGGCGGCGCGGGCACAGCGCAATCACTTAGCATGTTGTTATCATGCGTGGGTATCCTTGAAAGTGAAAGCTCAAGAACTGGGCCAGACCCTGTATGCCGTGCGGGAGAGTTTGTTTAGTCATTACCTTCGCGCTGAACTACAAAACCCTCATGTCACGGCTTGTTAAGGTCCAAAGCGTAAGTCCTGTAGAAGTGTTGCAACAACAAAGAAGCGAAGGGTGTTTTCTCTCATTACCTTGGCATGCATACGAATCTCCTCCCGTACATAGCCAGGAGCGAGAAGTGTGCCAGCAATAACCTCACCAAACACCGTAATCTTTCGCAAAAATAGGAAAACCCTCTTGTTATTTTCTCATTTTTGCGACAACCCTCCGGCTTTTCCTGCAGATTACGAGGCCTACTTTTTGCTCCTCTCACATATACGAGGGAGTCACTGATATGGGCGCTCAAGACGTTGATCATGATCATGATGTTGCGCAACGGCGCTTTTTCATTACCCGCCTGCTTCACGATATCCAGGCCCTGGAGACCATGATCTCGCAGGGTATGATCGAATCCGATGTGCGACGCATCGGTGCTGATCAGGAACTGTTTCTGGTCGACCAAGCCTGGCGACCAGCGCCAACCGCACTGGAGATTCTTGATGTCGCCGATGACTCCCACTACACCACCGAGTTGGGGCGGTTCAATCTTGAAATCAATCTTGATCCATTGGTTTTCACTGGGGATTGCCTCAGTCAGATGGAACGTGACCTCACAACGCTACTTGGCAATCTTCGGACCACAGCGCATCGTTGTGGTAGCGAAATCGTCCTCACCGGTATTTTACCGACGTTGCGTAAGTCAGACCTTTCCCTCAGTAACATGACCCCAAAGCCACGCTATCTCGCGATTAGCAAAGCCATGGATCAACTACGGGGTGGTTCCTACGAGTTCCGCCTTAAGGGCATGGACGAACTCATCGTCAAGCATGACTCAGTCATGCTCGAAGCTTGCTGCACCAGTTTTCAAGTACATTATCAGGTCAGTGCCGAGGAATTCGTTCCGCTCTATAACATTGCTCAAGCCATGACTGCACCAGTTCTGGCGGCAGCGACAAATGCGCCGTTGCTCTTCGGTCGGCGCTTGTGGCGTGAGACCCGTATTCCGCTCTTTCAACAAGCAGTCGATACCCGCGGCGCCAGTCATCATATACGCGAACGGTCACCTCGTGTGAGTTTCGGTACGCGCTGGGTTGAGCAATCCGCCGTTGAATTGTTCCAGGAAGACTTGGCTCGCTTTCGTGTCCTGCTCGGAGCGTCGTTGCAAGAAGATTCGCTGGTCAGGTTGCAACAAGGACAAATGCCGACGCTGCAAGCATTACGTATCCACAACGGGACAGTCTATCGTTGGAATCGTGCCTGTTTTGGCTTCAACGACGGCAAGCCACATTTACGTATTGAGAATCGCGTGCTGCCTTCAGGGCCAACGCCACTCGATGAAATCGCCAATGCCGCTTTTCTGCTTGGGCTCTTAAGCAGCGGTCTGGCAGAGTACGGTGACATCACCAAGAGCATGGCATTTCATGATGCCGAAACCAATTTCCTCGCCGCTGCGCAAGCTGGCCTTGATGCGCAGTTCACCTGGCTCGATGGTCAGGTTCTACCAGCTCGCGAACTCATTTGCCGAGAATTGCTGCCCCTCGCACGACAAGGGTTACGTCAGGCCACACTCACAACCGCCGATATCGATCGCTACCTAGGTGTCATCGAAGAACGTGTCAAATCTGGTCGGACTGGCTCGCACTGGTTACTGCGCTCACTCGCAGAAATGCACGGCAGTGGCGAAAGTAAGGATTCAGTGCTGAGTGCGTTAACGGCAGCGACAGTCAATCGCCAATGGGAGGGTAAACCTGTGCATGAATGGTCAAACGCCCAATTAGCAGAGGGCAAGGCAAAGACTGCCGCCAACCTCCGTATCGAGGAGTTCATGACCACTGATTTGTTCACTGTCCATCCAGAGGAACCAATCGATTTGGTGATCAACCTCATGCACTGGAAACATATCCGTCATGTCCCGGTCGAGAATGAGCAAGGGGAGTTACTGGGAGTGATCTCCTGGTTCGAGATCGTCCACCATTACGATAAGCTCAGCAAACAAGGACAAACAGAGCCGGTCCCGGTCAGTGCGGTGTTACGCGCGAATCCTCCTACGGTTCCACCTGAGACGTCAGTCCAGGATGCCCTTACCCTAATGCGCTACGAGAAGATGGATTGTCTGCTTGTCATCAAAGAACGGCATCTGGTTGGGATTGTCACGGAACGTGACATTATGAATATCGCAGCCCGTTTGCTTGAGCATCAGTCATAATCACTCAGCGCACATGGAAACGAAAACCAACTTTAGGGAAAGTTCCACTAGTTATCACCCTCACCCTAGCCTTCTCCCTGGCAGGGAGAGGGAAGCACAAGGAGGTAGCGTGCGCTGCGCGCACGATGTGCCCGTACGTTCTGATTCCCGTGCGTATGGCGCACGCTACGGTTTCTACTCACACGGATTTCAAGTGAATTTCCTCTAGCCATCCTCGTCCCCCACACTCCTGGTCTGTGTTTCCCTCTCCCTGCTAGGGAGAGGGCTAGGGTGAGGGTCGAATGTGGAGGAAAAACTAAAGACTATCGCAATGAGTTCTCACACTCTCGCACTTCCCCAAGACCTTCCCCGCGTCTTAGGCACCTACGGTGGCCACACTGATGGCCCACTAGTGATTTGCCTCGGTGGCATTCACGGCAATGAACCAGCCGGAGTGATCGCTGCGCAACGCGTGCTGGAGTGGCTCCACACGCATCAACCCCCCTTCCGTGGTGAGCTACTGGCGCTAGCTGGTAATCGTGCGGCCTTGTTGAACAAGACGCGCTATCTTGCACAGGACCTTAATCGGGTCTGGTCGCTCGAACGTATCTCGGCATTCCGTGCAGGAACATGGAAGGAGCCTGCAGGTCCAGAAGACGAAGAGCAGCGCGAGCTACTCGCAGCTATTGATAAAGCCCTTGCCCGTCGTCGTGGACCGGTGATCTTTCTTGACCTCCACACAACCTCAGCCGTTGGTATTCCTTTTACGGTGATTGCTGACACGCTCCTGAATCGACAACTCGCGCGTAGCCTACCTGCGCCTGTGATACTTGGCTTGGAAGAGCACCTCGACGCGACTACACTGAATTACATGAACGACTGTGGCTATATCGCAGTTGGTTTCGAAGGCGGGCAGAATGAGGCTCTCACTTCAGTGGAACACCATGAGCTGGCACTGTGGACAACCTTGATCACTGCTGGTTGTATTCGTCGCGCGGATGTCCCACACGCGAGTGCGCTGCACGAGAAATTAGCGCAACAAACCAAAACGGTTCCACCAATTTTAGAGATTTGCTATCGACATGCGGTCCAACCAGAAGATCAATTTGTCATGGAGCCAGGCTTTGAGAATTTTCAGAGAATAGAGCGAGGTCAATTGTTGGCGCGTGATCGCCGTGGCGAGATCCGTGCACAGGAGAGCAGCTACATTTTGATGCCGTTGTATCAAAGCCAGGGAACCGATGGGTTTTTTCTCGTACGAGAAGTTAAACCTGTGTGGTTAACCGTATCGGCTCCCATGCGCCAATGGCAACTGGAAAAGTTTCTCCCCTGGCTGCCTGGCGTTCGTCGCCATCCAGAACACTCCGAGACACTGATTGTTAACCCCAAGATTGCCCGTTGGTTTGTCATTAAATTTTTTCACCTGCTCGGCTTTCGCCGTCAACGAGAAGAAGAAGGGAAGCTCATCGTGAGTCGCCGTCCGCACGACGTTGCTTCCTTCGAGGAGTGGTAAGTTATGCCGCACTATCTCCGTGAACATATTCGTACGCTGGAAGTCGATTTCCCTATATGGGATCGCTTTTTTACCGTCGCGCCGTTAGTGCTCGTCGGTACCAAAGAAGCCGACGGCTACGACCTCGCGCCCAAACATATGGTGACACCACTGGGTTGGGAAAATTACTTTGCCTTTGTCTGTGCCCAACGTCATCGTACACAGCAAAATATCGAGCGAGAGAGAGCGTTCACGGTTAGTTACCCACGACCGACGCAACTCGTACTGACGAGCCTCGCCGCCGCGCCACGCTGTGGCGATGATAGCAAGCCCAGTCTGCTCCCGTTACCAACGTTCCCTGCCAGTCAGGTAGATGGAGTGTTCGTGACTGATGCGTATCTGTTCCTCGAATGTACGCTCGATCGCATCATCGATGGCTTCGGGGTGAATAGCCTGATCATCGGGCGTATTGTTGCCGCCCATGCCCATGACGATGCCTTGCGTGGAGCCGAGCGTGACGACCAGGACATCATTCATCAAGCGCCACTGCTGAGCTATCTCTCACCAGGACGGATCGCACGGATTGACGAGAGTTATTCTTTTCCGTTTCCTGCCGATTTCAAACGATAAGGAGTCGGCTGGTATGGTAAATAATCCTTCTCATGAAATTGTCAGTTACCTCCGCACCTGTCTGCCAGAAATGATTACGCTGGTGCAGCAGCTCGCGGAAATAGAATCGCCGTCAACAGTGCCAGAATCCCAGCATCTGCTGTTAGCACGCCTCAGCAAGGTTTGCGAGCGTTTCAACTACACAGCACGCCATATTCCCGGACGACAGAGTGGCGGACATTTTTTCGCTCAGCCACTAGAGCGGCGACACCAACAACCTGTGCAGTTGTTGATAGGACACAGCGACACTGTCTGGCCAATTGGCACGCTCAAGGAAATGCCGATAGAAGTTGGTGAAGGCGTCATTCGTGGTCCTGGCGTTTACGACATGAAAGGTGGCTTAGTGCAGATGCTCTACGCTTTACAAGCGCTACATGCACTTCGGCTAGAACCAACGGTTACGCCACTCATTTTTATCAATTCAGATGAAGAGATTGGCAGTAGAGAATCCACGCCACATATTCGTCGCCTTGCTCGCATCGCTGATCGCGCATTCGTGCTTGAACCATCGCTTGGCTTAGAAGGCAAGCTAAAGATTGCCCGTAAAGGGGTCGGCAGTTTCACTGTCGTCGCCAAAGGCAAGGCTGCTCATGCGGGCCTTAATCCTGATGGTGGAGCCAGTGCGATTCTCGAACTGTCTTTCGTGATCCAGAAACTCTTTGCCTTAAATGATGCCAACAAAGGCATCACCGTAAATGTTGGCATGATCGACGGTGGGTTACGTCCGAACGTCATTGCCCCAGAAAGTCGTGCACAGATCGATGTGCGTGTGCAAACCCGCGAAGATGCAAAACGGGTCGAAGAAAGTATTCATTCATTACAGCCAACCACACCAGGCGTGACACTCGAGATTACTGGTAGCGTGCGCCGTCAACCTATGGAGCAAACACCACGCAACCTCGCGCTGCTAGAAATGGCGCAAGCAGCAGGACGAACATTTGATGTACATATTGGTGCTGGGGCCGCGGGTGGTGCATCCGATGGCAACACTACAAGTCTTTTCACCGCAACGCTTGACGGACTCGGAGCGGTCGGCGACGGCGCCCATGCCCAGCATGAGTTTCTCTATTTTGACAAGATGGTTGAGCGCAGCGCGTTACTGGCGCTGCTGTTGCTGACGCCGCCGGTAAGATCGAACGGCAGTGTGAATTTACCTGGATAGATCGCCTGTGGGTTCCCTCGCCGTATCAAGGTGAGGCCTGTCCTGAGCAGCGTCGAAGGAGACAGGGTGAGGGGCGAAACGGTGGGTAATGTCCCCGAACAAGACGTTCCACAAAGGAGGACTCTTATGAACGAGCGTTATTTTTTCGCGTCTTTGACAAGAATTTCTAACCTCCCCGAAATGACCTGGACAGTGGAACGTCTGCCCAGGGACCAATGGGCTACCGGTGATTACGTCGTAGGCGTAGTCAACGCCCATCATCGCGGCCTCTCCTCAATCGAGCTTGGCAATGGTCGTATGATCGAAGTCACCGATGGTGACCAGATTGTCGGCGCCTTTGGTCAACGCTGCGCTACACTGGAAGCAGTGGGTGACTGGCGAGCGATCAAAGATGACTGGCAGATGGAGGCACTGACGTCTGCTGGTTTATTTGGCAAGCTTACCTCGAAATCGGCGTTTCTTCCGGCCTTATTATCGCTTACCTATCGTGGGCATGTGATAGCAAATGGCAAGAAAACCACGATGCAAGACTTCGTTCCTCGTTTGCCCGAGCGGCCGTTTACCCTTCCCGTCGTGTTAATTGTTGGCACTTCTATGTCGGCTGGGAAAACCAGTTCCGCACGGATTATTACTCGACTGCTCAAGGAAGAAGGGCTCAAGGTGATTGGTGCCAAACTCACCGGAGCTGGACGCTATCGCGATATTCTCAGTGTGAAAGATGCCGGGGCAGATTGGATTTTCGATTTCGTCGACGTCGGGCTGCCATCAACAGTCAGTCCCCCGGAAGAATACCGATGCGCATTACGGCAACTACTTACGCGTATGATGGAAACACAGGCTGATGTTGTCATTGCCGAAGCTGGCGCTTCACCGCTCGAACCATACAACGGTGCGACTGCTATTGATGAAATTAAACGCAATGTGAAGTGCACCGTGCTGTGTGCGTCAGATCCGTATGGTGTCGTGGGCGTGACCACCGCATTTGAACGACAGCCTGACCTTGTCGCCGGAGCTGCAGCGAATACTGAAGCGGGGATTCAACTCGTTGAAAAACTCTCCGGCCTCAAAGCGCTCAACTTGTTGGATAAGCAATCGCTGCCGCAGTTACGAGAGATTCTGAAGGCGACGTTGGGATTGAGGCGTTGAATCATCGCGCCATCGGGTGATCGGGTCATCGCGCCACTTCTCCATTGAGTGATCCTTAACGCTTCTCCCCTTCCTCAGCTTCCTCTTCTAACCACCACTGACTCATATCCATTTCAACCGCAGCAAACGGCTCAGCACGAATGAGCTCCGTACCACCGTAGGCCCCGATATCAACCCATCGCCCGCCGTCGAGGCGATACACCTCTAAGGTGCGGGCAATAGGATCAACCAACCACAAATGACTAACATCTTCACGAGCGTAAATTGGCTTCTTTCGTACCCGATCAACACGAGCAGTACTGGTAGAAAGCACCTCACACACCCAATCCGGAGCTAACTCAAAATACGGCACATCACGAAGCACTGGCATTCGCTCACGTCGCCAGCCAGCGAGATCAGGAACAAGAATATCCCGACCAAGGTGTAATTCCGGTTCAAAGAGAATCCACCAGCCTCCCGGACCACCACCGCCACCGGAACGACGAGAAAATGGCCCGATGTCTTGGTATATTCCTCCAGTTGCGAGTGCATGCGCTGAGGCTGGGCGTGGTGAGGTAATTAATTCACCATCGACAATCTCAGCGACCAAATTGTCGGGAACTTTGAGAAGATCTTCATAAGTTGCGTGGCGAATTGCAGCGGTCATAACATCTCCGATGGCACAATGACTCCATTACCTGATCACTCAATTTCTCACTTCTTCAATGACCCGATGGCCCTATGGCCCGATGACTCAATCACCCGATTCTTTGACGATACACACCTTCTCCGCAAAATCCTCAAAGAAATAACCCGAACCACCCTCGCTCACAACCTGCAACAGCTTCTCACCATCTTTCACGCGAATACCACCAAGGACATGGACGCCACGCGCGAAGAACGTCGGTGGCCACGGGCTTGCCGTTGGTCCCGCCATAATCACACGTCGAGCTGTGCGTGAAGCATCGAGCAGATCATCAAGTCCGCCTTCTACTAACGTCGAACCAGTCATAATCACGACGCTGGCTTGCGACAGGGTCTCCACAGCTTGTTCAGGCGGATGCCAGAAGGCGCGTTCATCAGCTTTAAGAGCTTGCGGATGTTTATCGATCACTCGTAGATCAGCAACCTGACCTTTGAGTTTCTTGATAAACGGTACAAAACCACCAACCATCGCCACGCGATCATCAGAACGGACTTCTGCCGCATCAAGCGCGTCGACACCAACCAGCAGTCGTCCGCCGCACAGACCATGACGTTCCATCGCCAACGCCGAAAGCGCATTGAGAACGGCAACGCCAATCGAGCGCCGCAACGGCACCGGCGAACATGCATACTCGGCAATTTTCCAGGCTTCTTGGCCGGCAATGCGCCCTGCGGGAGGAGCCGACGCTGCTGACTTCGGACAACACACGGTGTCATTCAGATCCCGAGGGGTGAAAGCAACTCCTACATGTCCGCTCGACAATCGCACAGCAGTATAGAAAACGCCGATGCGCACCTCTGCTGCTGTCAATGGTTCACTGTGGAGCTTTGCTTGCAGATCATGTAACCATCGTTCGCTGATGTCTTGCATAAATACCTCCTTCTGACTTTTTCATAACCGACCGTATCTGAACAAGTATGCAGCAATTTCCATACCTATACTGCGCTGTTCATTCGCCATGCTTGATGATAGAAGGCGCTCAAACCTGAGATGAATAGGGCAAGGCCGATGAATGACATGAACAGTTTTCGCCCACACAACCCGCTGATTGTTCAGAGTGATCACACGCTGCTGCTTGAGGTCCACAACCCTCAGTACGAACAGGTCCGCATGGCAATCGGCGGGTTCGCTGAATTAGAGAAGAGCCCCGAACATATTCATACCTATCGCATCACACCACTGTCGTTGTGGAATGCGACTGCCGCTGGCCTTTCTGCCGACCGCATGACTACGGCGCTGGTCGAGTTTGCCAAATATCCGGTGCCGCAAAATGTGCTGGCTGATATTCGCGATTTGGCCGGACGTTGGGGTCGGGTGAAACTTTTGCGTCAGACCTCAGGACTAGTGCTGGCATGTGAAGATCTTGCCCTCCTGACCGAACTGTCCCGCAATCGCGACATCAAGCGCTATCTCGGTGAACAACTCACGCCGCAGACGTTTGCTGTCCCGGCTCGCTATCGCGGTGTACTCAAGCAGGCGCTCACCACCGTCGGCTGGCCGGTTGAAGACCTGGCGGGGTATGAGGATGGCATACCCTTACCTTTATCCTTACGTCAGGAGCGCTTCACGCTTCGAGATTATCAGCAAGAAGCCGCTGAGGCATTTTATGGTGGTGGGAGCGAACGAGGTGGTAGTGGTGTAGTTGTGTTGCCATGTGGTGGTGGCAAAACCATTGTCGGCTTGGCTGCCATGGCCCAGGTCAGTCAAGCAACGCTTATTCTCACCACTGGTGGGACCTCGGTCGAACAGTGGCGACGGGAGATCTTGGACAAGACAACGCTAAATGCGGCGGATATTGCTGAGTACACTGGAGCAACGAAGGATATTGGCCCGGTCACACTGAGCACGTATCAAATGTTGACCCACCGGCCAGATAAGACCGAAGACTTTCCTCACCTCGCGTTATTCAATCAACAGCAATGGGGCCTGATCATTTACGATGAGGTGCATTTACTGCCTGCCCCTGTGTTTCGTGTCACAGCAGAGGTGCAAGCTCGCCGTCGCCTTGGGCTTACTGCAACGCTCATTCGCGAAGATGGACGTGAGAGTGATGTCTTTAGCCTGATTGGTCCTAAGAAATACGATGTACCGTGGCGTGACCTCGAAGGGCAAGGCTGGATTGCTGAAGCGTTATGCACCGAGATTCGCTGCGTGATGCCGAAGGACATTAAAATGAACTACGCGCTCGCTGGTCCGCGCGAGAAGTTTCGCGTGGCAGCAGAGAATCCTGCCAAACGACCGCTGATCCATCAACTGCTCGCTGCGCATCCTGGCGCACCCACGATAGTCATTGGCCAGTATCTCGATCAACTGAAGCTGATTGCTGAAGAGTGTCAGGCGCCGCTTGTCACTGGCAAAACCACGCAACGCGAACGCGAGCGTCTGTATGGTTTGTTTCGCACTGGAGAGATCAAACTTCTTGTGTTATCCAAGGTCGGCAATTTTGCCCTTGACTTACCAGATGCTGAAGTCTTGATTCAGGTCTCTGGTACTTTTGGTTCTCGGCAAGAAGAGGCGCAACGATTGGGTCGCGTGCTACGACCAAAAGCCGATGGGCGCCGCGCGCATTTCTATACGCTGGTAAGCCGCGATAGCGAAGAACAAGAGTTCGCCCATCATCGGCAGCTGTTTTTGACCGAGCAGGGCTACAGCTATCGTATCGCCGATGAAACAGAATGGAGTACCGATGAAAACGCCTCGACTACGACTGGTCCCGCCAAAGCGGCAAACCGTTAATAAAGATAACGCTACCGGACCGGTGTTACATACCAACCTCACGATCATCGAAGTGAGTGACCCTTTTTTACTGCAAACGTTACGCGCAGATCGACGCATCGGTGCAGCGATAACCGTGCAGCTCTCCGATCGTGTGGCCGTTGTTCAGCCACGTCAGGCTGACATGGTCATCAAGCAATTGTTAAAGGCTGGACACACACCGAAAGTGATTGACGTATGAGTTGGGGATCTCGTCGTTACGCTCTACCACCGCAGCTGTTCCCGCTTGATTATGCTGTGCATCTGCCGACCTACACTGCAGACGTGCTGAAGCAAATGGCTCGTGTGTGGGTAGGAAAAGATGCAAGCAAACTCAACAAAGACGCCTGCACAAAAGCCATTATCAACGGGCTCGCAAACCCCACTGCCGTCCGAGCTGTAATTGATGGGCTCTCTCCATTCGAACGAGCGGGTTTGGGTTTACTGAAACATCATGGCCAGATTGCACGCACGGATGAGTTCGCCGTTGAACTCTTCATGTTGGGCTATCCGACTCCGCCCCTAGAACGAGCTTATTCGTACGGATTCAACCGTAGCGCTAGTCTCCTCTATGGCGGACTGAATACGCTCATCAAGAAAGGATTGGTGCTCGGACGTGAATGGGATCAAGGCTACGGCTCTACTCACGATGCAGCGATGGGTGAATATTATTACCGTCCCGAAGTGTTTTCTGATCACAGGCTGCTTACCCACATGGAAACAACACCGCCAGTGACGTTATCACTGACACCGTTCGTGGCAGGTGACGCCTCAGGTATGGCACTACAGCCAGCAGAAGTTGTCTTACGCCTCGTGTCGATGGTCGAGACACTGCGTAAACTCGGTCGTATCGATATCACCACCAAGGGACGCTTGGCAAAGCCATTTGTCGCCAAGCTAACCAAAGCGCTGGGCTGGGAGGAAGCGGCGGGGAAATCGGCTAACGCGCCATTTCCACAAGTCACATCGTTTTTCTTCCAATTGCTCCAAAGTGCCGGATGCTTACAGAGCCGACCCGAGTTAAACAGCTTGGAAGTGAGCCCACAAGCAAACGCACTTTTCGAGAAACCGTACAGCGCCCAAGCAACAGCCTGGGTTAATGGCTATCGTTCCCTGACCCATTGGACGGAATACACCCCCAGCGCGCTGTATTTTGAGGACGATGACCCCTCTGCTCACAGGAAGTTCACGGTCATGCGCTCGGCACTACTCATGGCACTGGCAGCATTGCCAGACGCTACAGCATGGTATCGTCTGAGCGATATCTCAGATGCCATCTATGAACGTATTGGAGAGTATTTTTCACTCCTCTACTTCCAAGGCTTCTATCCAGCCTATGGCAGAAAAGTCGCGGATGAAGCCAAGCAGCGCGCGGAGTGGCGGAAGAAGAATCGTGAACGCTGGCAACTCGCTGAACAGACCTGGATTCTGCATGCCATGGTGGGGCCACTCTATCACCTCGGGTTAGTTGCCCTCGCTCGCGAGAGCAATGAGCCGACGCCAGCGTCCATTGTGTTTCGTCTCACACCGTTAGGCAGAGCAGTCTTGTATGATCCGTTTCGGCCAGCGAGTGCGTCCACCACGGTTGACCTACCGACAATGGGTCCCGACGGTCCCTGCTGGATCGTGCAGCCGAATTTTGATGTCGTAGTCTATCTTGATCGCGCCTCGGCTGCACAACTGGCGTTTGTCGAGCGCATCGCTGCTCGGAAGCCCTCAAGTGGCGCGACCGTGCTGTACCATCTGACACGAGAAACGGTGTATGCGGCACTGGAGTCAGGTATCACCCCAGACATTCTGATTGAAAGATTGAGTCGCGGCTGTGACTATCCGTTACCAGAGAACATTAAGCAAACCTTAGCTGACTGGGCGGCACGGCGCGAACAGCTCTCGGTGTACCGTAGTGTCGATGTTCTGGAATTTCCCACGCAAGAAGAACGTGATGCCGCGCTGGCAAAACGGCCAGGAAGCGGGACCGCCGTAGGCGAACGTTACATCTTGCTCTCAAGAGAGCCGCAGAGCAAAACGCTCGCCGCTCACGCCCAGCGCGTGGTCAGTTATATAGCACCGCCAGCGCGGTGCCTGAGCGTCACAGAAGATGGCACTTTTACGATCGCACCAGCGCGTACTGATCTGCTCGTGGCAGGCGAGTTATCCGCGTGGGCAGAAACCGACGCCACCAGCAACGGTCACTGGCGCATTACTCGTCAGAGCGTACAGAAAGCGATGAGTGCAGGGTGGACAGTAGAAAGCATGCTCGAAAACCTGAAGCACCGTTTACAACATGACTTACCACCACTCCTGTTCGTAGCAATCCGCGCCTGGGCTGGCGTGCGGACGCTGCCAACAACAGTCGCGGTCGCAACTGACCTCATACTGCAAGTAACCGACTTAGAAGTCGCTCGTGCAATTGGCGGCAGTGCACTATTGCAACCATACTTCCGCGGGCGGCTGGGGCGACAAACGTTCCTCGTCAAACATGAGTCAGTCGAGGAGTTCCGTTCGAGGCTCGCCGAACTTGGCTTGCAGGTCGGCAACGATGTCGCCTTACTCGGGCCTGGGTGGAAAGACTAACAGCCAGTAGAGGCGGACGGTCATACGCCCCTACTTTTTCGACAAATAAGGAGGGAATCATGGCAAAGGTCACCGCTAATAATTGCGAGATGTTCTATGAGATCGACGACTACACCGACCCCTGGGTCAGTGAAAAGGACACAGTGTGGTTACAGCATGGGGTCGGACGCAGCACCAAGTTTTGGTATCACTGGGTTCCTGCCTTAGCCCGCCACTACCCAGTTCTACGGCGCGATATGCGCGGGCATGGTCAGTCTTCTGCCCCGGCACCAGGTCACAAATGGTCAATCGACGAACTGGTCAACGACATGCGCGCATTTATGGATGCTGTCGGTCTGCAACAGGTGCATTACGTTGGCGAATCCATCGGTGGTATTCTCGGTGTTGTCTTTGCGTCACGCTGGCCAGAACGATTCAAAAGTCTCACTATTTGTAATTCTCCCACAACGATTAGACCAGCCGGAACTCAAGCGCTGTCAGGGGAACACGGAAACGTGAATCAGGCCCTTACCACTGGCGGGTCAGAAGGCTGGGGACGCCTCTTGATCAAACAGAGAATCATTAGCGGTAAGAATCCCGCCCATATCGAATGGGTGGTCAAAGAATGGGCAAAGACACCAACACACGTCTTACAGGGGATTACGCGCACGCTGGATGGCGCCGATACCGCGCCGCTGCTGCCGCAGATCAAAGTCCCTACACTTGTTCTTGCTCCGTCTCGTAGTCCGATTACTCCGCTCAGCGATCAACTTTCGATGCGGACCTTGATCCCCAACTCACGAATCACGATCGTTGAAGGACCCGGACACGAGATTTATGTGGATGAACCAGAGGAGTGTATCAACGCTTTTCTGAAATTCGTGCGGTCGGTGGGATAACTTGTAGGGGCGCAGCATACTGCGCTCAGGTGCCACTGCTGGCTTGTCCAGCAGTGAGTCCTTTTTCGAAGGAACATATGCAACGCAGCCAACAACATATTCTCACGACTCACACTGGTAGTTTGCCACGTCCTCAATCGTTACTGGATCTCCTCATCCGCCAAGATCGTGGTGAGGCGATTGACCAAAAGGAGTTTGACCGCCTGTCCGAGGCCGCAGTAAAAGATGTGATCAACAAACAACTCGCTGCTGGCATTGATATCGGCAATGACGGCGAGCAGCCGCGCTCTGGGTTTGCCGGTTATGTGACACAGCGCATGAAAGGCTTTGGTGGTGGAGCCACGCGACCACCGTGGCGCGACTTCATCGACTTTCCCGACTTCGCTGAATTGATGCAACAGCGGATGAAGAACCTCAAGCTAGCCGCCACCTACACCACGCCACAGGCGATAGCAGAAATCCAATACACGGACCTGAGTGCTGCCACGCAAGAAAGCGACCTCTTTCTGCGTTGCGCCCAAGCCCAGTCACAACAATTCACCGATCGTTTCATGACCGCCGTCTCGCCTGGCATGGTCGCGACTTATCACCTCAATGCCTACTACGACTCGCATGAAAACTACGTGTTAGCTGTGGCTAAGGCGAATTCTGGAAAAGAAAATCCCCCTATATCAGTCAGGAGTAGCGGGGCGGATGAAGATGTCCCACTTGGGCAACTTGGGATGACGCTCCAGTCGCGCTTCGACCGTCCGCATGGCTGTCTTGTTCAGGGTAATGCCGCGCA
>VGTJ01000162.1 GCA_016874775.1 Deltaproteobacteria bacterium | reverse complement strand
CGGCGCTTGTGTCGGGACTTCGAACATACCACCGTTTCCAGTGACGCTATGGTGTACTTGGCCAGTATCCGGCGCACGCTGCGGATGGTGACGACGGAAAATACGAATTAAAAAACACTTTCTAAGGCGATTTCTTAGAGAAAAGATCCCGCAGTCTCTGGTGGCGGGCACAGCCCGCCCTACGTGTCTTTGCCGGCTCTGGGTAGGGCAGGCTGTGCCTGCCCCTATCGGCAGAACATCGACATCTCAGGGATCCCCTTTTTGGGAAATCACCTAACTCCGAAGCGATTTATTGGCAAGCCTCTGCTTTGCGATACCCTGCCGCAGTGGCTTTTTGCTCGCTGGTAAAGACCACTTGATTTTCCGGATTGATGAGGTCGTAACCGCGACAGCCGAAGGTGCGGTATTGCTTGCTCCGTCGGTTCGCACGAACTTCACTCACAATCTGCCCGCGGCCAACCATTGCCACCTGCACAGGAGCAGCTTCTTTTTTCCGCTTGCTCCTGAGTGAAGATGCTCCCTCGGGCGCCTTATTCACACTTTGAGACTCACGTATTCGCTTGGTCGCCATCGCTCGCGTGTTACTCGCTGGTGGCCTTCGACTTGCAACCGGCGCTTGCAAAATTTCCCCAGCGAACTGATACGGCTGTGAGTGTTGCGCGTGGGCAACGAAGTTATCCGCGTACGCCCCGGCGAGATGGGGAATATCATTCAAGATCAGAACATTTTCAGCATTCCGCTCTTCTGCCGCTTTGGTGAAGTTAAAGGAGCCAGTGATCAACGTGGCGTTGTCGATCACCATCACTTTGTTGTGCGCAATCGCGTGCCGGTCGTCGATCAAAGTTTTAATGCCTGAATTATTGAGAAACGTGGCTGCGGTGTATTTATCTCTCTCATTGGACTTGTCCAATACTGCGACCACTTCCACGCCGCGCTTGTGAGCAGCGATCAACGCCTCCGCTATGGGCGCCGAGGTAAAGCTATAAGCTTGCACCCAAATACGAAATTGCGCTCGGTTAATTTCACGGACGATTGCTTCGGTCCCCCCACCATCAGGTGAGAAGTAGACCGCAGTACTCATCGGTTCGAGGGGGCCGCGGAACGCACCGCACCCTGACGTCACAATGAAGAGTCCAAGCACCGGCCAGAAGGCACTACATCCTTTCCATCCCATCATCCACCTCCACATGCCTTGGCATTCCCTTTAACAAGTAGCCGGTTTTCTGCGACAAGGCAAACACACGCAACCGCCCTAGCAGTTGACCAATCCCCACATTTCAGACTATGAACACCTGTCCGCCCACGCTCACTGTCAACCACCAAAAGGGGGTGCCATATGGCAGAAGTAAGTAAGGAAAAACTGCTCAAAATGTACCGTACCATGCAGACGATCCGCCAGTTCGAGGAACGACTGCGTGACTTGTTCAAGGAAGGGAAAGTTCCTGGATTCGTCCATGTCTCAATCGGTGAAGAAGCATCGGCAACCGGTGTGTGTGCCGCACTCACAGATACAGACTATATTACCAGCACGCACCGTGGACACGGCCATTTGCTCGCTAAAGGCGGGAAACTCAAGCCAATGATGGCAGAACTTTTTGGCCGCAAGACTGGCTACTGCAAGGGCAAAGGTGGCTCGATGCACATTGCCGACTTTAGTATCGGCATTCTTGGCGCGAACGGCATTGTCGGCGCTGGGTTACCCATCGCAACTGGCGCTGGACTCGCCGCGAAAATGAAAAAGAGTGGCCAAGTGGCAGTCTGTTTCTTTGGTGATGGCGCTTCGAATGAAGGCACCTTCCACGAGTCACTCAACATCGCCTCGGCCTGGAAACTCCCGGTCGTCTATGTCTGCGAGAACAATCTTTATGGTGAGTTCACGGCTGGCAAAGACGTGACTTCAGTAAAAGACATTGCGGATCGCGCGCGCGGACACGATATGCCTGGGGTCATCATTAACGGCAACGATGTAGTTGAAGTGTATGAAACAACCTCAGAGGCGGTTGCTCGCGCACGCCGGGGCGAAGGCCCTACCCTGATCGAATGCAAGACCTATCGTTGGGAAGGTCACGTCGTGGGCGAAGAGGGATTTCTCGGCAAGAAATCGTACCGCCCAGCCGACGAAATCGAAGAATGGAAGAAACGCTGCCCACTTATCACCTTCGAGAGTCGTTTTACCGCCAGCGGCATGTTCACCAAAGCTGAGCTAGAGGCCATCAAAGCGGAAGCCTCTCGCGACATCGCAGAAGCGGTTCAGTATGCCATCGACAGTCCGTTGCCAGCACCAGAAGAGGCAATGGAGGATATGTTTTCGGCGGCGTAATAATGGCTCTCAGCTATCGGCGATCAGCTTTCAGCCAAGAAACTTTATCGTCAAACATGCGTTCGTTCCTCCTTACTATTGTCTGGCTGACCGCTGATTGCTGAGCGCTGACGGCTCAAAAAGGAGAAAAACCATGCCTGAACTTTCATACATTCGAGCGATTAATGAAGCATTACGCGAAGAGTTACGCCACGATCCGTTGACATTTATCATCGGGTTAGATGTGTGGGTCGGCGCGTTTGGCGCGACTGGTGGTCTAATCGATGAGTTTGGCGCCGATCGCGTGCGTAATGCTCCGATCTCTGAAGCAGGATATGCCGGGGCTGGTGTCGGCGCAGCGATGGCCGGTATGCGCCCCATCGTAGAAATTGAATTCGCGAGCTTTTTCTACTGCTGTTGGGACCAGGTGTGTAACCAAGCTGCAAAACTGCGCTACATGTCTGGTGGACAAGCAGATATTCCTATTACCTTTCGTACAGCGTACGGTGCGACCGGACAAGCTGCCGCTCAGCACTCAGAGACTGTGTATGCACAGTTTATGAGCGTCCCAGGCTTAAAGATCGTCGCTCCCTCAGACCCAGCCGATATGAAAGGGCTGTTAAAGAGCGCGATCCGCGACAACAACCCGGTGCTGGTCTTCGAACATATGGGACTTGGTCGCCTCCGTGGTCAAGTACCAGAAGGAGAGCACCTCGTACCGATCGGCAAAGGGGCCGTGAAACGCGAAGGGAAGGACATCACCGTCGTTGCAATTGGCGCGATGGTATCTAAAGCACTCGCCGCCGCTAAGACACTGGAACAAGAAGGCGTCTCGGTCGAAGTGGTTGATCCTCGCTCGCTCATTCCGCTCGATGAAGAGATCATTCTCAACTCCGTCGGGAAAACACACAAAGTGATAGTCGTCGATGAAGGACATCTTCGCTGCGGCGCAGCCGCAGAAATTGCAGCAGTAATAGCAGACAAAGGCTTTGACCTGCTGGATGCGCCTATTAAACGGCTGACCGCACCAGATGTCCCGATTCCTTTCAGTCCGCCAATGGAAAAGTTCGTCCTGCCTGATGATAAGAAGATCATCTCGATGGTGAAGGAGATGCTCGGGTAAGACACGAAACGGAGAAACGGAGAAACAGGGAAACGGAGAGTCGGAAATATTTTTCTTTCTCCGATTCACCGATTCTCCCCCTCTCCGATTCTACTTGAGTATACTAAAAACTACCGGGGAAAAGCTGCAAGTTAAGGAAGGGGAGAACCGTGGCGGTAGAAGTCACCATGCCGAAGTTCGGTCTGACCATGACCGAAGGAACAATTCAAAAGTGGTTTAAGAACGAAGGGGATGCGATCAAAGCGGGAGAAGCACTGTTCGAAGTCGAAACTGAGAAGGTGCTCTATGAAGTCGAGTGCAAGGGTACCGGAACAGTCGCAAAGCTACTCTACCCGCTTGAAGCAGTGGTTGCCGTGGGCTTACCAGTCGCAGTGATTGCTGAAGCAGGCGAAAACGTCGCCGAGGTCGCAGCTCGCTATGGCGGCGGTGCTCCCGCCCCCCAAACAACCGGAGTGTCTGTTGCTGCTGCACCAAGTGTCACGGTTGCCGCAAGCTCTTCTCCTGCAGCCGCATCAGCAAGCGGTCGAAGAGAGGGTGCTCCCATTACCCCAGCAGCCCGCAAACTTGCACAGGAGAATGGCATCGATGTCTCACAGCTTGTTGGTACAGGGCCGGGGGGTCGCGTCACGCGCGAAGATGTCGAGAAAGCTCTCGCTGATCGTGCCAAAGCCCCGACCCCAGTTGCGGCACCTCCCCCAGCGCCAGCAGCAACACCAACTGCGGCATCAGCACCACGTCCAGTAGCAGCACCAGTTCCCGCAGGCCAGAGTATCCCCCTTCGTGGCATGCGCAAAGTCATCGCGGAACGCATGCATAAAAGCCTGCAAGGGAGTGCTCAGCTCACCATCACCACTGAAGTTGACGTGACACAATTGATCGATCGTCGTCAGGAAGTGCAACGTGAGTTTAATGCGACCTACACCGATTTTATCGTGCAAGCATGTGCGCATGCACTCAAGCAACACCCACGCATGAACTCAATGCTCGATGGCGAAACCATCCGTCACCTTGAGCAGATCAACGTCGGCATTGCTGTCGCCCTAGAGGAAGGGTTGATTGTTCCTGTCGTCCCCAACACTGATAAAAAGTCACTCAGAGAGATTGCGCAAGAAGCGCGTGCACTCGCCGAGAAAGCCCGTGCAGGCAAACTGACATTGGAAGAAGTCTCCGGTGGAACATTCACGGTCTCCAACCTCGGCATGTTTGGCGTTGATGGGTTTACCCCAATTATCAACGCACCGCAGATTGGCATTCTTGGTGTTGGGCGGATTGTTGAGAAACCGGTGATCTATCGCGGCGAAATTGCCAAACGCTCGATGATGGTGCTAAGCTTAACCTTCGACCATCGCATCATTGACGGTGCACCAGCTGGAGCATTTTTACAGACCGTCGCTGATCTGTTGGCGCATGGCAATCGGATATCGTTGGATGCCCAATAACCTGGGAGCGCGACCGTCTCGGCCGCTTAAGGTGCGGGCGGGACGCCCGCGCTCCCAGCTACGGTCTGATCTCATAAAACGCTTGCGCCAGATGCTCGATCGGCAAGCGTCGCACTCGTGTGAACCCAGCTTGCGCAGCAAGCTCCTTAATCTTTGTCGGCCCAATCGCAGTGCCAATTCCTTCCCCACCATGCGCTAAGGAAACCGTCATGCAATGCAACGTGCTCATCGAGTACATCATCGCACCCATTGGTCCCATATTCTCGGCCAGCGTATCTCCTGCCTTGGGTTCGACCATAAAATAGGTCCCATCGTCCGTTAGTGCACTGCGGATCGAGCGCAACACACCACGTGGGTCAACCATATCGTGGATCGCATCAAAAGACGTAATCACGTCAAATTTCGGATTGTTGGGTAACGCCGTCGCTGAGGCACGTTGAAACTCGACACGGTCAGCCACGCCTTTCTGCTGCGCATCAGCACGAGCACGCGCCAAGGACTCCTCGCTCACATCGAATCCATAGAACTGCGACTGCGGAAAGGCCTGTGCCATAAGGATACTCGGATAGCCACTACCACAACCAACATCAGCCGCACGCCCACCACTCTGCAGGCAGCTCACAACTTGTGGCATCGCGGCCAACCATCGCTTCACCAGATGAAACTGGTATTGCGTCCGATTGCTGCGATCGATCCCAGCGACCAGATCCGGACCATATTCTGAAAACGGCACCCCGCCACCTTTGACAAACGCCTCAGCCACACGTGGAGCGACGTTGATCATAGCTGGCGTATTTTGGAAGAACCCCGCGAGGAAACTCGGGCTGTCGTCGTCAGCCAACACAGCCGCATGTTCTTCTGGAAATGAGAACCGTTCAGTTGCGGCATCATATTCGACGATCCCTGCGGCAGCCATTGCCGAGAACCATTCCCGCACGTAGCGTTCTTGTAATCCAGTTTTCGTTGCCAGTTCGCTACTCGTGATAGCTCCGGCACCAGCGAGTGCCTTGAACAACCCGACCCGATCACCAATGTAGATCATGCCTGAGAGCGCAGCGCCCGTTACATAACCCATCATCTGATTGACAAACTGTTCCCGTTTCCCTTTATCCATACTCGCATCTCCTTCTGTGCCCATAGACGCTGCCATAAGAACTCGTCGAAAACAACCTCGCCTTAACTTTCTTCGCTTCCCGCCAATCTCTATAATGCACGAGGGGGTTGCATGAGTACACAAACAGTAACTATCACATCGCCCACAGCCGAATATGACTATGACTTGATCGTTATCGGGTCTGGCCCAGCAGGGGAAAAAGCCGCCATTCAAGCGGCAAAGCTGGATAAACGCGTCGCGGTCGTTGAACGCGGGGGCCAACTCGGTGGCTCATGCACCCATTTCGGAACGCTCCCGAGTAAGACGCTTCGTGAAGCTGTGCTGTTCATCTCCAGTCTCGAACAACGCACCTTTCCAGGCATTCAGTGCGCGGTTAAGAAACATCGCTTAGGCGTTCAGGACCTCTTGCGATACAAAACGACCGTCGTTCAGACCCAAGCCGACGCAACCAGGCGCAAGCTTGATCGCAACGATGTCGACATCTTTCATGGGCAGGCCACCTTTGTAGATTCCCACCGGCTTGCGATCGAGAGTGCCGATGGTTCGCGCCGCACGTGCTCTGCCGCAGAAGTCATTCTTGCCGTTGGTTCGCGCCCAGCACGTCCACCATCGATTCCCTTCGACAACGTTCATGTCTTTGACACAGATTCCGTGCTGTACATGGAACGTATTCCACGCACCCTTGCGGTCATTGGTGCAGGAGTTGTCGGCTGCGAGTATGCTTCGATTTTTGCGACACTGGGAGTGAAAGTGACGCTCATCGATACCCGTTCCAATATCCTTGACTTTCTCGATGACGAACTCAAGCAACGCCTGCTGTATCGCATGCTCAATGCCGGAGTCGTGATGCACTTCGGTGAAGAAGTCACGAAGGTTGTGGTTCCTGAACCGGATCGAGTCGAGTCTCACTGCGCGAGTGGCAAGGTCGTAACCGCCGAACGAGTACTCCATGCAGCAGGCCGTATCGGCAACACAGATACGTTAGGGTTACAAGCGATCGGGCTTGCGACGGACAACCGCGGCCTGCTCAACGTCAACGAACATTTTCAAACATCACTTCCGCATATTTATGCAGTCGGAGACGTCATCGGGTTCCCTGCCCTCGCCGCGACAGCAATGCATCAGGGACGCCTTGCGGCAGCACATGCATTTCGCCGTCTGAATGGTCGGGACGAAAGTAAAGCCTTGCAATCCCCTCTCGGTCCGCTGCCGTTTGGCATTTACACGATTCCAGAAGTTTCGATGGTCGGCGCAACAGAGGAAGAGTTGACCAAAGATCGTGTTCCGTACGAAATCGGTCATGCGTATTATCGTGAGACTGCTCGCGCCCATATTATGGGGGAAACCGATGGTATGGTGAAATTAATCTTCCATCGTGAAACCCTGCAACTGTTGGGCGTGCATATCATCGGTGAGCGCGCGTCTGAGCTGATTCACATCGGACAAGCTGTGATTACCTATGGTGGCTCGATCGAGTATTTCATCGACAACGTGGTGAACTATCCCACATTGTCGGAGGCGTATAAGGTCGCAGCCTTGAACGGATACAACCGTCTCTAAATCGAACCAGGAAAGATGAGTACACCTGAGCTGTCACCCTGAGTGCAACGGAGGGTCTTGCAGAGAGATTCTTCGCGTAGTTTATCCTGAGCTTGTCGAAGGGCTCAGAACGACAGAAGCGCAACGTCTCAGCGTCACGTGCACGAATGGTCTTTGGCCCAATTTCGTCGCGAGCAGAAAGAGGATTTTTTCGGATTATCGTTTACGTTCCTCCCCTTCGGCAACAACAACCGCCTCCGCGAGCGCTGCAGTATGGGTAAGGGCAAGGTGCAAGCGCTGAATTCCGAGGGATTCAGCATATTCCTTGGCTTTGCCGTGCAGCACGATCTCTGGACGTGAGCCACGCCTACGTACGACTTCAATATCGAGCCAGCCAACGTAGCGTCCCCAGCCACGGCCCAGCGCTTTCATCGTCGCTTCTTTAGCCGCGAAACGCGCTGCGTAACTTTGATACTTCCCGGCTCGACGGCTCTCACAGTATTCCTGCTCACCTTTTGTATACACACGATCGCGAAAGCGGGCTCCAATACGTGGATCATCCACAGCCGCCTTAATACGATCAACTTCAGCCAGATCATTCCCGATGGCGATAATCATGGAAAAAGTCCAAATTTTATATCTTGGGACTTGGGGCTAGAGACTTGGGGCGTGTTGGGAGGAGAGGGCAGTCCCCAGCCCCTACCCCCCAGCCCCATATTTTCCTCAACACGCTTCACATTTATGACATGTAGTGACATCACACGGCTGCGTTTGCAAACCCAGCAAAGCTTTTCGCCATTCGGATAGTAGATACTGTTGACTCACCGAATGATCAATAAAATCCCACGGCAAGATTTCTTTCGGGTCGTAGCGGCGGTGAACGAAGAAATCAGGGGTTGGGGGTTGGGGGTTAGGGGTTAGGTCTTTTGAATTTTGAATTTTGAATTTTGAATTTTGAATTTCCTTACCTTTTGGACTCTGGACTCTGGACGCACGCCGAAGGCGTTGGACGACGCTCCACCAATCTCCACCGTTCTGATGGGCCTCGAGCAAAATCTGGCCCGTGCGACGATCACCACGAGAGAGGAGTGTTTGATAGTAGGCTTCACGTGGGGATTCTGTATCGACAGTCACACGAGGGAGTCGCGCAAGTCGTTTCTTCAGGAGCGTGAATTTGTCTCGCAATCCGCGCATCTCTTCCATTGGTTCCCATTGCAACGGAGTCCACGGTTTTGGCGAGAAGGCATTCACAGAAAGCGTGAGCCCACCAACTTTCGCGCCCTTGCCACAATATCGTTCATGAATCTTGGCGGTGAGATCCGCAATCGCTTCGACATCTTCAGTTTTCTCGGTTGGTAGCCCCAACATGAAATACATCTTTAGTGATTGCACACCACCACCGATCAGCCATTCCGCGGCACGGAGAATCTCTGGCTCTGTCAGATTCTTATTGATCAAGCGACGCATGCGATCAGAACCGGCCTCTGGCGCGACCGTCGCCGAACGATTTTTTTGCGCCCCGAGTGCAGCAGCAAGATCATGGGTAATCACATCGGCTTTCAATGACGATGGTGAGGCACGGCCCCCAGCCTGGCCGATAAACTGACATAAAGCTGCAATCCCTGGCTGACTGGCCATTTCCGCACCGACCAGTCCAATTGTCGACCGCTCTTGCAATCCTTCAGTCACGCTTTGTTTTACTGACGCGAAGCTACGATAGCGCACCGGACGATACATGTAACCTGCGGCACAGAAACGGCAGCCCCATTCACAACCGCGACTCGCTTCGACGAGAAACATATCACCAAATACCGCCTCGGGGCTGAGGATCTGCGATGTTGTGGGATACGCATCAAGATTCTTGATGAGCCGACGATTGACCCGCGGCGTGCCTCCGCCTCGATACGCAACTCGTTCGATTCGCCCTTGTGCATCGTACTGCGGGGCAAATAGTATCGGAAAGTAGGCTCCTTCGATCGCACTCAACGCATGTAATTTGTCGTTCCGGCTACACCGGGCGGTCCGCAGTTCAGCGTAGCGCTCGATGAACTCAGGAATCATCTCTTCACCTTCACCGATCAAGAACAGGTCAATGAAGTCAGCTATCGGTTCAGGATTGAGAAAAGTTGCTGGTCCGCCAGCAATGATAATAGGGTGATGCTCCTCACGTTCGCTCGCGAGCAGCGGGATATGAGCTGCAGCGAGAATGTCGAGAATATGAATGTAGTCGGTCTCGAACGATAACGAGAACGCCAATAATTCAAAATCCGACAGTGGCCGTTGAGTTTCGAGCGACGCAAGCGGTGTTTTCGCTCGGCTCAATGCATCAGTTTCATCGGGATCGGGCAAGAACGCACGTTCACAACGACAACGCGGATCTTGAGCAATGATCTTATAGGCCGCATGAAATCCCAAATTCGCCATCCCTACAGGGTAGCGATTAGGATAGATCAAGCAGACCGGAATCTCACCTTCTGTATTGGCAGTGAACAAGCGCTTTTCTTGCGCGAGACGCTGTCGGGCGCGTTCAGTCGTCAACCACATGCAGGAAGCCTATCGTTCTGCTGACAGGCGTGCAAGGCGAGCTTACACAATTTGGCACCGGTGCCCGGCGTTATGGCCTGAGAAAGCCGACATGCTTTCTCTCTTTTCTCCGTGTGGTGCCATATTCTAGCGGTGACCATATAGTTTGGAGGTGCGGATCGGTCGTCACGGAGACTCTTGATACATTCACTGCCAGGGCGAGTTGCCATACGTTCTCTGGCTCCGTGACGATGCCCTCGGTCTACATGTTCGCTTTGCGAGCGAACTCCTCCATGACCGCAAGCGCACCTTTAAGATCCTGTGCCCAAAACGGCACCGGCACAATGAAAGAGTCATAGCCAAGCGCCTGGTATTTCTTAATGTCGGAGATACTGGCGTCAACCGAAGGAGCATAGAGCGTCCCAATGATGACTGGCACACTGCGAGGGTCACGCCCGGCGTTTTTAGCCGCGCGCACAAGCAGTTCGTTCGTCTCATTGAAGTTGTCGTAACCCTTGGGTACCGCGAGCCAGCCGTCGCCAAGTTCGACAACACGACGCATGGCACGTGCCGAATGTCCACCGATCCAGACAGGAAACGGTTTTTGCACGGGTTTCGGTTCGCATTTAATCCCGCTGAAGTTCACATATTGGCCCTGGAACGTCGGGTCGGGGCTATTCCACAGTTCACGCATGGCACGAATATATTCATCACTCAGCGCCCCGCGTTTATTATACGGTGCGCCTAAGAGCGTGATCTCCTCTTCCATCCATCCGATCCCCACGCCCAACAACATCCGCCCTCCGGACATCACATCGAGTGTCGCCCACATCTTAGCCGTGACAATGGGATTGCGATGCGGTAACACCAGGACCCATGTACCCAGGCGTACGCGCTTGGTCGCACCGGCAAGGACTCCTAATGCCGCAATCGGCTCTAACAGTGGGATATCGGCCCCGAATGGCAACTTCCCTGTGTCGTTGTATGGATACTTCGAGTTAATCGTCGTGGGAAATACCACATGGTCGGGAGCCCACAGCGAGTCATAGCCTAAGGCCTCTGCTCGCTGCGCGATCGTGATTTGTGCCTCCATTGCGGCGGCGCCAGTTGCTAATGGTCCAATGGTCGGGATCACCATACCAAATTTCATATATCCCTCCTTCGCCTCCCCGAACCCTTGATGAGGCCTAGCGCTTAGCCATTCGCGCGAGAACCACAGGCACTACAGCCCTGCTCGGAGAGTTCGACTGGGCCATTCCTTATAGATGTCACATCGTGCAGAAAGGCCCAGCAGATCTCCTTCGTGCTGTCACCATCAATCTACTTGGCCGGACCAAAGAGGTACGGCTGGAGCGTGTCTTGTGCGGCTCGACGGTACTTATGCCAGCGGCCACCTCCGTAATAAGCAAGGCTGCCGGGCTCAGCGTCGCCGTGTCCGTTGTAATACGAGAGACAGTCGCGCAGCGGCGCACTCATGATATCTGCCTGCCGGCAGTGCTCAGCGTACTCCTCTTGCGGCTTACGGTGAATGTCAACGATAGTCTCACCTTTGTCCCGCAGCGTCGACAGCAACCACACGACATAGTCGCCATGAGCGTCGATGGCATCGGTGAAATTAAAGCTGCCGCCGCCACCTTGAGGGCCAGTAACGACGAAGAGGTTCGGGAAGTCTTTTACGTGGAGACCGAGAAAGGTCTTGGTGCCTTCTTTCGCCCATGTCTCCGTAATCGTGCGACCATTACGGCCTTTCGTCTTCTCAAATACCCCACTTGCCATCCATTGGAAGCCAGTCGCATAGATGAGCACATCGAGCGGATACTCAACCCCGTCGTGCACGACTCCCTTCTCGGTGATCTTGCGGACGCCCATCGGCGCAGTGTCTACTAGATGGACATGCGGCATGTTGAACGTCGGGAGGTATTCATCGTGGAAGGTAGGCCGTTTGCACCCATACGGGTAGTACGGCTTGAGGGCTGCCGCGGTCTTCGGATCTTTGACGATGGCATCGACCCGAGCGCGGATCTGCTCCATAATCCGGAAACTCGTGTTGAGCTGTCTTTGCACCAGCTCCTCGGGCGATAATTTGGTTTCGTACTGCTTACGCTCGCGGAAATCAGCAACCCGGCCAGCGAGGTAGTCGTCATTCGCTTGGATGGCCGTACGCCCCTCAGAGATGCGGGCGAAGCGCACCCGACGGGCTCTCGCCCAGCCCGGCTCATGCCCCCACTGGTCGATCTCCTCCTGCGTGGTTGCACGCTGATCACGCACATCGATCGTGGACGGCGTGCGCTGAAAGACGTAGAGTTCTCCGGCGACCTTCGCCAGTTCAGGAATGACCTGCACCGCCGTCGCTCCGGTGCCGATGATCCCGACTCGCTTCCCGTCCAGAGCGATATCGTACTTCCATCGCGAGGTGTGGAACGACTCACCTTGAAACGTTTCCATACCATCGATACGGGCCAGCTTTGGCGAGGTAAGGATTCCATTCGCATAGATCAGGTACCGTGCCCGCATGGCGTCACCGCGGTTCGTGTGCACAATCCACCGTCCAGATTTTTCGTCCCACTCCGTCTTCTCCACCGCGGTATGAAACAAACAGTGATTATAGAAGTCGAACTTCTCGGCCATTTTTTGGCAGTATTCGAAGATCTCAAATCCCGAGGCAAATTTCATGGTCGGGAAATAGCCCATCTCCTCCAGTAACGGGAAATAACTGTATGACTCCACGTCACAGGCAATGCCCGGATAGCGGTTCCAATACCAGGTGCCGCCGACATCCCCGCCTTTCTCACAGAACCGTATGTCAGTAAACCCAGCCTGGCGCAGCTTGTGCCACAACAGCAGACCTCCAAAACCAGCCCCTACTACGAGAATTTCGCACTCGTCGTTCAGGGCTTCACGAGGAATCGGAGCCGCGGAGTACACGTCCTCCAGATACTTGCTGAACTCGCCCTCCATTGCCATGTAGTCCGCCGCCCCTCGGCGAGCTTCCTTGAACGAGCGATACTTGGCCTGCTCCTCAGCGTTGAACACTGCACCTGCAAGTTGCGGTGGCAGTGTCTTGAGTGTCTCATCTTGAGTGACCGAGTAACCTCTCCCGACTACATTGACCATCGTGCTCGCCGCACGAGTGTTGAAGATCTTCAGTCCAGTATTAGGGTCAACACTGATCGACATCGTCTGCTCTCCTTTTTACAAATGTCTTTAGAATGCAAATTATTTTACTCATTTGTACGGAAATCCCATATCTGATGAGCAATATATTGCTTCAGCAGGCGCCGCTCTTATCTCCTTCGCACTACAGGTTTCCAGAACCTCGCCGGTAAACGTCCTTGGGACTTTACCCTACCACATGCCAAATATCTATAGATCGTGATGAGCCAGACATGTATGGGCATCGGCAAACGGCTGACACACAAGTCTCATCGGAAAGATGTGACTGAGCATTTCCCTGAGCCCAGCATGCGCAAGGCCATTGCAGTCGAGGTGTCCCTCATCTTTACGTACTCACCGCACGGGTGGCAACAGGAACGGGCGCCGGAAAACGGCTCGCGGGTCCGGCTGAGAGACGGGCTACACGCACCAAGACCTCGCGACCTCTGTTACGCCAGAACCGAGTGTAGTGTAGCTCCCGGCAGTCTTTTTTTCATCGGATTGGGTAAGGCTGGCTTCATGACCGGCTGAGAGGGGTTAGGCGCGGTCTACTCTTCTGTGGAAGCACTGGCTGTGATTTTTTCTTGCGGCGCTCTGTCGACCGAAACAATATATTGGGTCAGTTCTGAACGTCGTCCCTGGGCACGCTTGGCCGTAAGGAGGAGTTCCCGAATGGTCAGAAGTAGTTCGTCAACTATGTCTGGGGTAAACGACGCCTCACCATCCACTGGGCACACCCAGGCGTAGCAATTAGGAACGCGAATAGTAATCCCCGCTTCGTGATACTCGAACGTGGTCAGCCGCCACTGTTTCTCTGTGTGATGTTCGCTGCACATGGGAATAGGTTTGCTTGTCATACCTTAGCGCCTCTTTCGTTTGCGTCGTCTGAGCGGTGGCTGTTCCCACTCGTGTTCCTCAGGAATATAGGCTGTCACAAATTCAGCATAGACCGCACCAGCGTATTCACAGACGACGTGCAAGTAAATATCGGTGGTCTTTGCCAAACTGGTTTTGCCACAGATGAGCACGCGTTGATCATCTGGATATTCCTCAATGATAGTTCCCTCAAGAATTGCTTCGACCATGTGGGTCCGTTCAAAGCCCTCCTTCAAAGCGTGCAGTACTGCATGACTCTTGACGAGGTAGTTAGGCGGTGGCAGGAAACAACTTACCGCAATAGTGATTGACCGGAGTGGAGAGCCTCTGCACAAGAGCAGGGATGAGAGACGAGACCATTGTGTGCTGGCTTCGGTCTAAGTATCGAAGTCTGGTCGAAGAGCTGGATGAACGCGGGCGAC
>VGTJ01000161.1 GCA_016874775.1 Deltaproteobacteria bacterium | reverse complement strand
TCCTTCCTGCCCCAGCGGACCTTCCTGGGAGGAGAACCTATGGGGTGCGTGACGGGCCTGCACGCCGGATCGCTCCGAAGCTTTTCGGGTCGCACGGCCAGCGGCCGTGGTTTCAGCTAGGAATGAGCCGCCGGAGTAGCCGAAATTAAAGGCTGGGCCAATGGACAGATTCGGCCCGATCCCATTAAAGAGGTCGTTGTCCGCAGCTCCAGCGATATGCAGATTCCCTTGCGGAGCATCAGTGCCAATGCCCACTTGCCCCATGGTATCAACAAAGAGTGAAGACGATTGCGCGGCTCCGGGGCTCGCCTTCATCGTCAGCCCACTCAGAAGAATGACTCCCGCTAGAGTGCGACACATGAGTATCCGTAGGGTTCCCATAGCAAACGGCTCCTTCTTTGTGTGTCCGTACAGTGTCGACATAACTCTCCCTTCCGATGAGGCAATCTGATCCGACGAATTGCACGAAATGTGAGGCGAGGGGAATGTAGGAAAAAAAGAGACAACATGCAAGCCCTAAAATCGATGGAATATTGGGACCGCACAAGATGATGGCGCGTGCTACGCGCCCTACTCGGCTGTTGATTAGAGCGGCAGGGCGTGCGCAGCGCGCTAGTTCAGTGGCGCGTGATACGCGCCCTACTTCAGCAACCTTGGCTCCAAGTAGCGGAAATCCCTGAGGTACGATACAACGCGAGGCATGGCGGAAAAGAGTTTGCTTCCGACAGAATATATTGAATCATCGATTGTCTTCATCAGAGGTCACAGGGTCATGTTAGATGAGGACTTGGCTGCGCTTTATGGAGTAGAGACCCGTATCCTTGTCCGTAACGTGAAGCGGAATCTCGATCGATTCCCTGCCCATTTTATGTTTCAGATAACGAGTGAGGAGCATGCACGTTTGAAATCCCAATTTGGGATCTCAAAGTCCGGTCGTGGCGGTCGACGTTATTTGTCGTGTGTCTTAAAGAAAGCACATTAAGCCCTAACGCCCAAAGAGTATCCATGTCTGCTGCATCTACGAGTTCGCGTCCGCTCTCACTTCCAGTTCCGTTCACTCCCCAACGTATTTTGATCGTCCTGCTTGGCGCGATCGGCGATGTCACGCGTGCGTTGCCTTTGCTCACACGATTACGACGAGCATATCCTCAAGCTCATATTACTTGGGCAGTCGAACCAGCGGCCGCAGCGTTGCTCGATTACCATCCTGCTCTTAATGAGGTTCTGCTCTATCAACGCAACCGAGGCTCACGAACGTTCTTCCCGTTTCTACGTAGGATTCGTGATCATCATTTTGATCTCGTGCTCGATCTCCAACGTCACTTCAAAAGTGGGCTGGTCAGTTGGTGGTCGCGTGCTCCAGTGCGAGTTGGTTTTCATCGTACCAATACTAAAGAAGGAAACTGGCTGTTCAATACTCACACAATCGAAGCCATCCCCGATTTCTCGCTGAAACTGGGACAGTACCTCAAGTTTGCTGAAGCCCTGGGGTTACCAGACAACGGCGTCTCGTTTGACCTCCGCCTTCGACCAGAAGAGGAGCAGAAAGTTGAGACCTTGCTTGCTGGGACCCCTCGTCCCTTTGCCGCCTTCTTTCTTGGCTCACGCTGGCCAAGCCGGTTCTGGTTCCCGCAGGCAACGGCAGAGGTAGCGCGGGTGTTACAACAGGAATATGGTATGGGCGTCGTGCTGGTGGGCGGACCGAGTGAAGTCGCATTCGCGCAGCAGGTCAGCGAGGCAATGGGGACGGCGGTGGCGAATCTGAGCGGCAAAACTTCGCTCCGTGATTTGATTGGCATCTTTCATCGGGCACGTCTGGCGATGGGACCAGACTCGGGGCCAATGCATATTGCTGCTGCGATGGGCATCCCTGTCATCTCGTTGTGGGGAGCAACAAGTCCGATACGCTCAGCGCCGTGGAATTCCGAAGCCTTGGTCATTCAAGGTGAAGCCGCATGTAGTCCATGCTATGTTCGGCGTTGCCCGATTGAGCGTGCGTGTATGCGACGGATAACTCCAGAGCACGTGCTTTCGGTCGCTCGTCAGATACTGAGTGAGAATGATTAATGAACAGTCAAAAGTTAAACGTCAAACGTCAAACGTTCTACGAAGCCTTTTGTCTAAATCGGACCATGAAAGATTCGTACACTCGCGCTGTCACCCTGAGTGAAACGAAGGGTCTCTCCGAAAGATTCTTCACCGCGCTCAGAATGACACGGTTTGGAGTCTGTCGTGTAACGTGTACGAATGTTCTTAGGTCTGATTTCGTCTGTCTTTACATGTTCTTTTTTTGTTTTTTTCCTGCCAAAGCCTAGCTGCCAATTCCCAGAGCCGCTTATGCAGCCAAACATCCTTTTTCTCCTAATCGATTGTTTACGTGCCGATGCAGTTGTCGGCTCAGAGCGTGGAGCGCAGACCCCAACGCTAGACCGACTTGTCCGGAATGGCGTCGCGTGCACCCAAGCCGTCTCCTCAGCTTCATCGACGACTCAGTGTGTAGCAAGTCTGCTGACTGGCACCTATTCGTTCGTGCATGGTATCCGTTCGATCTTCGGACTGAAGATGAATAGTGCAGTCTCGTCGTTAGCAGAAGCCTTTCAGGCCCACGGCTACCAGACTGTCGCGGAAGTCAGTGGCCCGTTGTTTCCCGAGACCGGCTTACCACGCGGGTTTGATACGTATCACTTTCGTGAAGGCTCAGCGTACTTGTCCACTTCTTGGGGCGCTGATTTTCGCCGCCGTCTCCAGAGTGCGGAATTTCGCCAGCCCTGGTTCCTTTTTCTGCACCTGTGGGAACTGCATCATCATCGTCACATTTTACCCGCGTACAGTAGTCGCGAGTTTGGCAGGAATCGCTATGAGCGTGCGTTGTCTTCGCTCGATGCTGAACTTGCAACGTTGCTCGCTCTTCTTCCGCAGAACACACTCATTGTGATTCATGGTGATCATGGCGAACGTGTCGTCAAAACAGATTTCCAATATCGCCTCTATCGCTTGTCCCGCGATCTTCTTGGCCGCAAGACCATGAAGCGTGAAGGCCACGAGATGGATGTATCTGAAGAACTGATCCGCGTGCCGTTAGTCTTCACTTCACCGGACGGAGCGGTTCATTCAGGACTGCAACCTGGAACCCAGGTCGGCCAACTCGTGCGACAGATCGACGCGCTACCGACGGTGCTTGATCTCGTTGGCGTACCGGCCCCCCCCAACATTCACGGACAAAGTTTACGGCCTGCGCTCCAGAACCACACTCCTCTGGCAATCGAAGCCTATCTTGAAGCGTTCCTCCGTATTCGCTCGGATCCTCGTAATCGCCGTGTCGGTTGGCGGACGGAAGAGTGGAAGTATATCTACGCACCGCAGAATCCAGGGTTACCGCAGGAGCTGTACCATCTTCCCTCTGACCCGCGAGAACGGAACAATGTGGCCACTCAGCGACCTGAAGTTGCTGCGCTCCTTCGCCAACGGATTGAAGCAATTCAGAACGGACCTATTGCTGCGAATCCCGGACAAGTGATGAGTGCGGAGGAGCAAGCGCAACTAGAGAAACGGCTCGTCGAGTTAGGGTACATGTAAGAACAGCCTATAGCCTATTTATGTCCTCACTTTCTGTCATTTACTGCGATCCTGCAAGGCGAGATATCATCGATTTCCTGTCCCGCCCTTCGTTTGTGCAAGAAGGCAATCGCGTTCTCAAAAATGAGCGTGGGATCACAGTCACGCTTTTTCCCTCAGCGCATGGTGCGTTTGTGGTCAAGCACCATCGCCCTCACACGTGGCGCCGATGGGGCGATAACATGCTCCTCGGTTCTCCAGCGCAACGCGCGTGGCAAGGCGCGCAACTTCTGCAAACCGCAGGCGTGCCCATTCCCCGTCCGCTTGCCGTGGTAGAAAAGCGCGTGGCCGGAATGGTGCGCGAAAGCTTCTATGTGAGTGAAGCCCTCCTCACCCAGATGCCGCTCAACACCTACTGGCGAGAACAAAAATCACAATGGTCGTGGAAACGCCGCCGTGCGTTCCTGCGGGTCTTGGCTGACTTTTTACGCACGCTCCATGACGCCGGACTGTATGTTGGTGACCTCAAAGATGAGAATCTCTTTGTCGAAGAGCAAGGAGATCTTCACTGGAAGTTCTATATTGTCGATTTGGATCGTGTCACCAAACATCAACCGTTACATCAGCAGCGGCGCTTCAAGAACATTACTCAGTTAGAACGAACGCTGGGGCGTAGTGTCCGCATGAGTGAGCGACTGGCATTTTTCTATCACTACCTGGGCACTCCGTTGCCACCACGTGCCCAACGACACGAGTTGGTCACTCAGCTCCTACGTCTACGAGAGCAGAAAGATCGCGAGTATGCTCGCCGGCGGGTACGGCATGGTCGCGATGGCGTTGCAACGACCCCCCTCATCGCTTCCCCTGCAGTGACACCTACACTTCCACCCCCTCTCCCTCGCCCTCCGATCTCTTGCTGCATTATCTGTTTCAACGAAGAAGCGAATATCCGCCGTTGCCTTGAAAGTGTGAAATGGTGCGACGAGATCATTATTGTCGATTCGTTTTCTACTGATCATACAGTTGACATCTGCCATGAATACACGGACCGGATCATTGCTCGTGCATGGCCGGGATATGTCGAACAGAAACGCTTCGCCCTCTCACAAGCAACACACGAGTGGGTCCTCAATGTCGATGCAGATGAAGAAGTCTCACCAGAATTACGCCAGGGAATCCTCGCTGTCCTCGAGCAGAATCACCCAGCAATTGATGGCTTCTATGTTCCACGTCTCGTGTACTATCTCGGGCGCTGGTGGTGGCGTGGCTGGTTCCCTGGGTATCGGTTGCGCTTGTTCCGCAAAGCAAAAGTGCGCTGGGGCGGTGTTGATCCTCACGAGAAAGTACTGTTACGCGGGCAAGCCGAGCGTCTACGTGGGCCGTTGTATCATTACACCTATGACGACATTAGCGACCATCTGCGAGCGATCAACGGTCTCACGGAAGTCTCCTCTCGTGAGTTAGCGCTCCGTGGCAAACGCACACGCGCGACAGATTTATTGCTCCGCCCGTTGTGGCGTTTTCTGCGTTTCTATGTTGTCAGTGGCGGATTTCGCGACGGAGTACCAGGGCTTTTCGTTGCGGTCACATCAGCGTTTTATGTGTTTTTGAAATACGCCAAATTATGGGAACGAACGACAAGGTCACATACTGATGCAGAAGCTCAACGTTCTCCACATCGATCCGGAGAAGAATTGGGGCGGGGGGGAAGTACAGGTGCTCGGACTGACCACCTACCTGAACCGCACCGGCCATCATTCAGTCGTCGCAGTTGATCCGCGCGGCGCTCTTGTTCATCGACTTGCGCAAATAGACCTTCCTACAACAAATCTCACAGTGAGGAATGACATTGATTTCCTCGCTGGATTACGCCTGCGTCGCCTCCTCCAGACAGGAAGGTATCAGCTTGTCCATTTTCATACAGCACGCGCCCATGCCCTCAGCCCGTGGTTGCGTGGGCTGCCAGTGCGACGGGTTGTCACTCGTCGTATGGATTATCGCGTGCGTCCAGGTTGGTTCACACGCCTCTTGTATGAAAATAGTGTTGATGCCGTTGTCGCTATTTCACAAGGTGTGCAATCCGCGCTCCTTGCGGGGGGAGTCCCTTCGTCTCGCATTACGATCATTCCTAGTGGTGTCGACACCACACGGTTTACTGTCACCGTAGAGCAGCGCGAGCAGCAACGGGCGGTACAACGAATTGGGCACGAGGAATGTGTTGTCCTCGTCGTAGGGGCCCTCGCTGAACGTAAAGGCCATGCGACACTGCTACAAGCTGCGTCTCGTTTGCAACAAACAGGCACCCATCTTCGTTACCTTGTTTGTGGGGACGGCCCGCTGCGCGCAACGTTAGAGAGTCAGGCGCAAGCCCTAGGTTTGGCGAAAAGTGTTCAGTTTCTCGGCTTCTGCCCAGACGTGACCAACTATCTCGCTGTCGCTGACGTGTTCGTGCATGCTCCTCTCTGGGAAGGACTTGGTGTGGCAGTCATTGAAGCACTGGCGGCGGGGTTGCCTGTCGTGGCAAGTCGTGTTGGTGGAATTCCAGAATTGATCAACCATGAAGTCTCAGGCTTGCTTGTTCCCTCGCAGGAACCTCAAGCATTAGCTGCAGCAATCGAGCGTGTGGTTCTCAATCGTCCTTGGGCAAAGACCTTGGGCACTACAGGACAAGCTTTCGTTCGCACTCGTTACGACGTCAACGTCATGGCTCAAGCCAATGAGGCACTGTATTACAAACTGCTTACTCATCCTGATAAATAGCGCCAACGAACAATTCCTCCTGCGGAATACGGAGGCTCACTGGACTTCAGGAAAATCCTGATAAGAACTTCAGTAGGCCGGAATAAGCGCAGCGTTTCCGGCAGGTCGGGCCGGGAACGGCCTCTGGCCTTATCCCGGCCTACATCGCCGTTGCTCTTCGTGCAATTGAAAACCGCTGTAGACAATGCACCTCCTCTTTCGTTGCTCACGTTGAAAAGTCCGTGAATATCGTGCACTCTGATGCGGCAACGCCGAAGGCAGGAGTGCGCAAATTTTTGTTGCACCTGTTGTGACAGACACAAAATACATGCTCGTATGAATGCTAAAGCTCAATCTCGCCAGCCTCGAACACGAAGGTTATCAGCCATTGTCAAACGATTTCCGCAGGTGCGCGCCCTTGTCATCGGCGACCTGATGCTGGATCGATACATTTGGGGAAAAGTCGAACGCATCTCTCCCGAGGCACCGATACCGGTCGTTCGTGTGACGCACGAGAGCGTGCATGCCGGTGGGGCTGGCAACGTGGTGGCAAACATTCGCGCCCTAGGCAGCCGTGTCGTTGCCTGTGGCGTGGTCGGAAAAGATCAAGCCGGGCAACGCCTGCGCCACCAACTCGCCACCCTCGGAGCTGAGGTTCAAGGGGTAGTCACGAGCAGAAGTTCAATCACGACCAGCAAAACCCGAATCATTGCCCATAATCAACAAGTTGTCCGGCTTGATCGCGAAGAACGAGATGCCTTCGACGCACGCGTACGAGCCCAACTGCGGCGATTTATCCAACAGCATATCGCCGACTTCCAGGTTGTCATCATATCGGATTACGACAAAGGCGTGATCGATGCCGAATTACTCACCTTGCTGTCCGAGCTACGAGGCCAGCAAGAGTTTGTCTATTTGATCGATCCTAAACGGCGCAATTTTCCACACTATCGTGGGGCAACGCTAGTTAAACCGAACCGTGAAGAGGCAGGGATCGCTGCAGGGATAGAAATCCGCGACGAGCGAGACCTGAATGAGGCTGGTGCACGCCTCCTGCACCTGTGGCAAACTGAAGCAGTTCTCGTCTCACGTAGTGAGGAAGGTATGAGTCTCTTCAAACCGCAGGCAAAACCGCAGCACTTTCCCACAACAACGCGCGAGGTCCACGATGTCACGGGCGCGGGCGATACGGTAGTGGCAACGTGTGCGTTGGCTTTGGGAGTCGGGGCCTCACTTGAAGAGGCAACGATCCTCGCCAATCACGCCGCTGGGGTCGTGGTTGGTAAAGTTGGTACTGCCACGGTCAGTCCGACTGAATTGCTCTCAGCTCTGCAACAGGAGTCGACATGAAAAGTATGACTGGCTACGGTAGCGGCTCAGCAACGTTTCCCGGTGGTCGGGTAACCGTCGAATTGCGTGCGGTGAATCATCGCTTCCTTGAATTGAAAATGCCGCTGCCGCGAGAGATGCTACCATTTGAGCAAGAGTTCCGCACGATGATCGAAAACAACATCAAACGCGGCAAACTTGATATGCTCTTTACCACTTCCGGGAAGCCGTTGCGAACCTACACTGTGCAACCCAACCTGCTACTCGCCCGTGCCTATCAAGATGCAGTGCAGCAAGTCCAGCGAGAAATTGGCGTGAAAGGCACGCTTGACCTGGCTTTTCTCTCGGCTCACCCAGAGTTATTCCAAGTCCAGGAACAACAAGCCAATGGTGAGCCGCAAGCAGAAGCTGCGAAGAAAGCCCTGACCGCAGCCCTCTCCGCCCTCGAACGTCAGCGCGCACGCGAGGGGAAATTCCTCCAACGTGAACTGCAAATACGCATCGCAACCCTTGACCAGATCCGTCGCACGGTAAAGGCTCGTAGCAGTATCGTTTACGAAAACACCCGCGAGCGACTCAAAGACCGGATCAACAACGTTCTCCAAGGACTCCTCCCTGGAGTCGAAATTGACCAAAGCCGCCTCTTGCAAGAAGTCGCCACCCTGGCCCAACGGGGTGATATTACGGAAGAACTTGTCCGCTTACAGAGTCATCTTGAGGCATTACGAAGTCATTGTCGCTCCGTAGAACCAGTCGGAAAACGGATCGACTTTCTCCTGCAAGAGGTGCAACGCGAGGTCAACACTATTGGCTCTAAGGCTGACGATGTTGAAGTGCGCCACCTTGTGGTCTCGGCGAAAGAGGAGGTAGAAAAATTACGGGAACAAGTGCAAAATGTAGAGTAATTTATGTCAGACGATCCCGACAAACCCTTTATTCTTTCACGTCAGGGAATTTTGTTTTTCCTCTCTGCGCCCTCAGGGGCCGGGAAAACAACCCTTTCTGAACAACTCTTACAACGGATACCGAATCTCTCACCATCGATCTCGTACACGACGCGTCAGCCACGCGCCGGTGAAGTTGATGGCCGAGAGTACCACTTCGTCAGCGAAGCCGAATTCATGCGTCTGCGGCAACGGCAGGCCTTTGCCGAATGGGCTCGGGTGCATGATTTCTTCTATGGAACAGCGCGGGCACCGCTTGAAGAAGCGCTCGTGCATGGGTCAGATCTCCTTCTTGATATCGACGTCCAGGGGGTACAACAACTCAAGCCACAGTTTCCTGGAGCTACGGTTGCCATTTTTCTACTACCTCCCTCTTGGGATGAACTTGAACGTCGCCTGCGAAACCGTGGGACCGATAGCGCCGAAGTCATTGCCCGCCGCCTCGCGCGTGCACACACCGAAGCGCAGGAGTTATCAATGTACGATTACTGGGTCGTCAATGATCAGATTGAACGTGCGATCGCAACGGTGCACGCCATAGTCATCGCTGAACGAGCCCGGGTTGCGCGGTTGCATGAAAGGACCCTCGCATGACCCTCGGTGAACTGGTTGATAAAATCCGCGCCTACCACCCGGACGCCGATACCCGGCAACTCGAACAGGCGTACACGTTCTCCGAGCGTATGCACCAAGGACAGAAACGCCTCTCTGGCGATCCGTATTTTGTCCACCCAGTTGGCGTGGCCAGCATCATTGCCGATATGAAACTCGATGTCCCAAGTGTCATGACAGGACTGCTCCATGATACCGTCGAAGATACCCTCACTACGTTAGAGCAAGTCGAGAAGGACTTTGGCACCGAAGTCGCTTCGCTCGTTGATGGCGTCACCAAGATTAGTCAAATCAATTTCACTACTCGTGAGGAACGTCAGGCAGAGAACTTTCGTAAGATGATCATTGCTATGGCGCATGATATTCGTGTGATTCTCGTGAAACTTGCCGATCGCGCACACAACATGCGAACGCTCTCCTATTTACCAGAAAATAAACAACGAGAGATTTCCCAAGAAACACTCGATATCTACGCCCCACTCGCGCATCGTCTTGGCATTAATTGGCTCAAGAGTGATCTCGAAGACAACGCGCTGCGGTATCTGCACCCTGGAGTATACGGCCAGTTAAAACACGATGTGGCCAAGAAGAAAGCCGAGCGAGAGAACTACATCAACGAAGTCATTACCATCTTGCAGCAAAAGTTGACTGAGGCTGGGATTACCGCCGAAGTGTATGGGCGCCCGAAACATTTCTATTCCATTTACCAGAAGATGCAGGCGCAGAACCTATTATTCAGCGAAATTTACGACCTCGTCGGCTTTCGCATTATCGTCAAGGAAGTACGCGAGTGCTACGAAGCCTTGGGCATCGTCCATAGTCACTGGCGACCCGTCCCTGGCCGCTTCAAAGATTACATCGCCCTCCCCAAAGAGAACATGTATCAATCGCTGCACACGACGGTCATCGGTCCGTATGGCGAGCGGATCGAAGTGCAAATTCGTACCCAAGAAATGCATCGCGTGGCTGAGCAAGGCATCGCTGCGCACTGGACCTACAAGGAAGGTCGTCGCGGATTAGACGAATCGCAGCGCTTCACCTGGTTACGGCAACTAGTCGAGTGGCAGCAACAACTGAAAGATCCCCAAGAGTTTCTCCAGACCGTTAAAGGCGATTTATTCACTGAAGAAGTATACGTCTTCACGCCGAAAGGGGATTTGTTCAACTTCCCGCAAGGCGCGACGGTGATCGATTTTGCCTATCGCATTCACTCAGAAGTCGGCAATCGCTGTGCTGGCGCACGCGCCAATGGCCGCATGGTACCGCTACGGTACAAGTTGCAGAATGGCGACACTATCGAAGTCATTACCAATACGCAGCAGACCCCCAACAAAGATTGGTTACGCTTCGTCAAAACCGCCAAGGCACAAGCCCGCATCCGTCAGTGGGTGAAATCACAGGAACATGAACGAAGCGTCGCATTAGGGCGAGAACTCATCGAACGCGAGTTATCACGTTACCGTGCCGATCTCGCTACTTTACGCAAACAGGATAAAATTGATGCTGCCTTAAAAGCGCTCAGTTTCAAAGATGAAGAGACCTTACTTGCCGCCGTCGGCTATGGACAAGCCACCGTCGGGCAGGTCATGTCACAACTTGTCCCGCAACCTGAAAGTGCACCAGGACAAGCTGCGGATGCGGCTGAACTAGAAAAGCTGCGTCAGAAACCCCCAGTTCGTGACGGTCGAGGCGGGGTACTTGTCGGCGGTGTCGGTGACGTACTGGTGCGTTTCGGACAGTGTTGTCATCCATTACCTGGAGAACGCATTTTAGGTGTCATCACCCGCGGCAAAGGCGTCACGGTCCATAACTTCGAATGCCCACGCTTGTTAGCTGTCGACCCTCAGCGACACATCCAGGTGAACTGGGACACTAATAATGGCACCTTACATCCGGTCAAAGTCGAGGTGCTCAGCGAAGACCGTCATGGGTTATTGGCGGCAATGAGCAAAGCGATCAGCGAAGCTGGGGTCAACATCGCCAATGCCGACGTACGCACCTTATCAGACCGCCGAGCGCTGAACGTCTTCGAGGTGATGGTCGCCAATGCCGCGACCCTCGATCAGGTGATACGGAGTTTAAGCGCAATACGGGGAGTGGTGAAAGTGGATCGGGTAAGGAAGTGACAAGAAGCTCTCGGCTATCAGCGTTCAGCCCTCAGCCAGAAAAGAAGGCCTTGTCCCCCTCTTTGGCTCGTCTTGCTGAATGCTGAATGCTGAATGCTTTGCTACGCTGCTTTCTGAATCCGTCCCGAACGGATACAGCTTGTACACACGCGAATACGTTTTGGTCCTTCGTCAGTCTTCACTTTGACCCGTTGTAAGTTTGGCATCCAACGACGCTTTGTCTTATTGTTGGCGTGGCTGACATTATGGCCAACTGACGGGTGTTTTCCACACACTGTACACATCCAAGCCATGGTCCTGTCCTCCTCAATCGAGCTGTCCTTGTTAACATACGGCTCCTAGTGCCGCAAGGCACATACCTCAACGGTTTCATCTCCCCCAATCGATGGAAATTTCACCGACCCATCAACTTTTCAGCGTCGTATAGATTGCATCGAGGTCAGTAGCAAATTAGTGTACTGCACCGAGAGGAGGTACACTATGTCAACGATCGCAAGCTTTACGCCGGAGGAGCAAAGTCTCATCCGCGACATCATTCCCTTGACTGGATTCGCCGTCGCCGTTGCTGGTAACAGCGGCATCATCGGTACGTTCAAAGAAGCTGCGGCCACAGCCAAAGGGTTAGGAGAAGCCGCGGCGAAGTATCCACAGAACGAGTTGATTCAATCGTTACTGAAAGACTTCAATCAAAATCGTCCAACCATGCCCAAATACAACCCTCTTGAAGCTGGCATCCAGGAGAAAATCAAGGGTGATGCCTTGGCCAAAACCCGTCAGGTCATTACGCTGCTGGCGCAAAAAGCCACACCACAAGAAGTGACCGAGTTCAAACAATGGATACTGGCAGTAAGTGAGAATGTCGCCAATGCCGCCAAAGAAGGTGGATTCCTTGGTATCGGTGGCGAACGCGTGAGTGCCGCAGAAAAAGCCGTGCTCAGTGACTTACAGAGCGTGTTGAGCGCGTAGGCGCGACTGTTTCGGATCGTTGCGTAGGGTGCGCGACCTGTTCCCATAGCTCACGCTATGGGCTATAGCCTATCGCCCCTGACGGGGCGCGGGCGGGCGGCCATCAGTCACAACTTGAGCCGTTAGCAGCAGCACAATTCCCTCTCCCTCAGGGAGAGGGCTAGGGTGAGGGGATAAACAATAGCGGGTTTTGTCTCTTGGGACCCTCATCCTGACCTTCGCCCGGGGGGAGAAGGAACCCATACGCGCTGCGCTCCACCTCAAACACAAGGATTTTTCCCTAAGTTGTGACTGGTAGCGGGCGGCAAGCCCTGCAAGGGCGCCACTTTTGTAGCCTACGGTGTTAACCGTGGGAAATTGTATCGGGTGGGTTACGACCCACCCGACAGTTCAACGTCAGTATATCCCACGAAACTGCGGTGTTCGTTTCTCAAAGAACGCAGCCAAGCCCTCGGCAAAATCCTCACCATCCGCTGCCTGTGTCAGTGCGTCAAGCTCGTGTCTTAGATGCTCTGCTAATCGGTCTGCTCCTACTACGTTCGTCATCAGTCGCTTGGCTTCTGCTCGCAAACACATGAGTAGTCAACGGAGCCACCCATGCAATGACAAAAACACTCAGTTGCAGAATAATGCGGAGTTTCATAACGTTCTCCTCCTTTTGGTTATTCGTCTTCTTTCGTCATCGCGCCCTTTGGCTCTGTTGTTGCAACCTGCACCGGTCGCACCTGCCAGCCGAGTTTAGCCGCGGTCGTCTGATTTAGTTTTCCATCGCTGGTCAAGATACCGTTAGCGATGAGCAGTTGCCGTAGCGCAGTGATCGTCAGATCGTCTGTCTTGGCATAGGTTTGTTCAAAATCTTCAGCAGTCTTGTTGTTCGCGGTAAAGTGCGTGTTGAGCTGAATTGGTTGATGGCCTTCAAAGCCGCCACGCTTAGCGGTAATGAAATAGTCAAACTCATAACTATTCTTTCCGCCTTTGAGTTCGCGCACTTCGATAGCGTCTTTCGTCACCTGTACCGCAGCGACACCAAACGTATCGATCGATCGTGACGTGAACTGCACGGTGATGTCCTCGTCTTTTCCGGCGACGACGCGAAAGTACTCAGGCGTTGTGATGGTCGCGCGGCCCTTGACCAGCTTGGCTTTGCCGCGCAGAAAGATCGCGTGTTCAGGCCCCTCGAAGAATGCGTAGGCCACTTCTTTGCTCGGGTCGGCAGGATGCGGCTGCACGAATGTGCCCGAGCCTTTGGTCAAACTGCCAGTGACGTTCACACTACCATTGAAGGTGAGTGTATTAAGGAAGAAGTCACCATAGATGAGCGGGCTACTGGTTGAAGAATTGTCGAGATATAGCTTGTTTGAAAGGTTCTCATTATATCCGGCATGATATCCAAGAAAGACGTTCCCGGTCCCTGTCGCATTATAACCAGCCCTGGTTCCTAGAAAGGTATTATAGGCCCCCGTGAGGTTATTAAGACCTGCAGACTCTCCGAGGAAAATGTTGAAAGATCCTGTGCTGTGATTGTAGCCCGCAAGAGGTCCGAGAAAGACGTTTGATCCTCCAGCCGTATTACTATAGCCAGCCTGATGGCCGAGAAACAGATTAGCGCCTCCAGTCGTATTTCTATAACCGGCTTGATACCCAAGGAAGGTGCTTTGTCCTGCATTGCTATTAGAGTAGCCGGCCTGGTACCCGATGAAGGTATTCCAGAATCCCCCGGTGGTATTGTACCCAGCTTCATATCCAAGGAATGTAAGTTTAGTTCCGTCCAGGTTGTTCCTGCCGGCTCTGTACCCGAGAAAAGTGTTTTTCTCTTCCACCGTGTTGTTGTAACCGGTTTGATATCCAAGGAAGGTATTATTGTACCCGACGTCATTCCAGTGGCCCGCGTAGGCGCCGAGGAAGGTATTGTTGTACCCTGTCCCGTTGTTTAAGCCAGCTTGACTGCCGATGAACGTATTATCGAGTCCGGTGTTGAGAAGACCGGCGGAATATCCAAAGAAGCTATTGTTTGATCCACCAAGGTTAGTACTACCGACGTAGGTACCGACAAAGGTATTTTGCGCCCCTGTGGTGTTGTCCTCTCCAGCATCGGTGCCGAGGAAGATATTGAGAGCTCCAGTAGTATTGCTGCGACCGGCGTCGGCGCCGATAAAGGTATTTTTGAGGTTGTCACTTGTTGTGCCAACCCCAGCATTAAGGCGGTGGCAGGAAACAACTTACCGCAATAGTGATTGACCGGAGTGGAGAGCCTCTGCACAAGAGCAGGGATGAGAGACGAGACCATTGTGTGCTGGCTTCGGTCTAAGTATCGAAGTCTGGTCGAAGAGCTGGATGAACGCGGGCGAC
>VGTJ01000160.1 GCA_016874775.1 Deltaproteobacteria bacterium | reverse complement strand
GGGGCCGTCGCTCCAGGCCCAACGCCAACAGGCCTTCCGCCAGCTCACGCTAGCGGAAGAAAAGCAGGTCCACTTTCAACAGGCAGCGTGAGGCGTCTTTGCACCAGGCCAGTCGGAGCGTATAAAGAAAGAGCAATGTCCCTCTGTCAATCTTGCCCCAACGACCAAGGTGCCCCTGAGTCCCAGACCAGTCGCGATCCATATATCCCCTCCCTATGTTTGTTCAGCGATAACTCTGCGGCTCTACCACAGATAGTGAGGAAAAGTCAATTTTTTGGTATCACGCCGTGAGAGACGAGACACGATTTAGAAGCTGTTGATAAATTCGCCATCCCCCCTTCGACAAACTCAGGGTGAACGGAAGAAGATGTACAATCACCGCGATTTTACCGTAGCGATTATTTCCGTGACCTGGAACACAGTAGTGTCTCTACCGTCGTTGCTCCGATGCTTCTGTTCGAGACCTCGCGAGGGTGTTGGTGGGGTGCAGTTTCACATTGTACTTTCTGCGGACTCAACGGTGGCGCAATGGTGTACCGGAGTAAGAGCCCGTCTCGCGCGTTAGCGGAACTGGAGGCGCTTGGCAAGAAATGGCAACTAGAATTAGTTGAGGTTGTCGACAATATTCTCGACATGAAATACTTCAACGATATGCTCCCTCAGCTTGCGCAACGGCACAGTCCGGCACAACTCTTCTACGAAGTGAAAGCCAACCTCAATCGCCGGCAGGTCGCCTTTTACTTTGATTTCGACTACGAACCGAATGTGAACCCGCACGGTGTCGCCGATGACGTGATTGCCTATGTCACAGCCTGGCAGCGTGAGGGTGAGACAGGGAGATTGACGGCCGTATCACGGGCAGATGGTTCGTTACTATTGGTTGACACGCGACCGACTGCACAACGACATCAAGTGCTCCTCAAGGGGGTAGAAAAAGCGGCCTACACATACTGTGATGAAGCCCGCTCTTGCACAAATGTGACCCAATATCTGCGCGAGCAGTTTCCTGAGGCTCCGGTCACCGCCGCACGAGTAGGTGCATGGCTCGATGCGTTGGTGGCGCAACGGCTGATGGTCAGTGACGGGAAGCGCTATCTCAACTTGGCAATTCCGACGCAGCCCGTACACACTCCATCCGAGGCCCTGCCGTTCGCATAACGACAGAGGAAGCTGATGACATTCGTGCGGCCTCATTCTTGCCACTTTCACGAATAAGAGAATAATGGCGGTATGGACACAGGAAAAAGAAAGGCTCCGAAGTTAGACAAGAACCAGGTTGTCTCTGCCCAAGTCGTGCTCCGAGCCGCGAGTGGGAAATCGATACGCAGTCAGGAACCAATCACGGCTCACAACATTCAGGACTACCTCCCCTCCAGGGAAGCGGTCTCGACCGCGACGAAAATGTTTGCTGGCGCAGGATTTGAGGTTGGTGCCATGGTCGCAAACAGTTTTTCTCTCACTGCACCAGTGGCAGTCTTCGAGCCTGTGTTTAAGACCCACCTGCGGCTGGAAGGGGGCACAGTAAAAGCGGTCAGGTCGCCTGGTGATATTGGCCTGGAGTTGCCATTGTCAGCGCTCGACCATACACTCGCTACTTACATTGAAGCTGTCACGTTTTCTCCGCCTCTGGACTTCGGTCCAACCAATTGGTGAGCGATGAACCGCTCTGACTTGCCAAAATTTCAGCTTCTGCGGGATTTCATTCCCTCACATTTGCATACCTCCCCGTTACTTCAGAGGGGCGGGTTTGCCGTCTTTGCCAAGTTGATTGATCCCTCCCTCCTGACCCGACTCCTCTCAGAGTCATTGCGGCTCGTACCGCATGCAGTAAAGAGCTGGGTACCGGTCTCAGACACCGAGGAAGTCCGTGGCGGCGACCCGGCGCGCCGTTTCCTGAGTGCGGCAGCCGGACGGGAACAGCACCGGCTGTATCAGGCGGCGTGGCTCAGAGACGTTCTCTCGTCTGTGGCAGGAACGCCGCTGCAGCCCAGTGGGGGAGGTGGCACGTACACGTACTACGCACATCGCGATGATTATTTGACTATCCACCGGGATGTCTCATCTTGTGACGTCGCGGTCATTACGTGTCTTCACGACGGCCCAGAATTTTCTGAGACAGGAGGGCTCTTGTCGCTGTACCCAACTCGCGTGACCGAGCCGCTCTCACAGCTTCGAGCGCAACCGGAGAAGGGTGTGGTCAACGTGCGCTTACAGCCTGGTCATACGATAGTGCTGTTTGGTGGGTTACTGCCGCATGCCATACTGCCAGTGTCTCGGCGGCAGGTGCGGATTGTTTCTGTGCTCTGTTACCGCGATCTTCAGGCGGAAGAGCAAAATTAGCGTGGCCCATTAGCAAGCAACGGAGCAGGTACTTATAAGCGTAATCTGTATGCTGCCTCTCTCTGCCCTCGACGTGCTTCGCCTCCTCGACCTAGCACTCACTGCTCGTGCTGAGTTCTTCGCCCCAAAACATGAAGCCGCCTTTCGTCTCTTCAACGGTTTCTATGAAGGCTGCCCTGATTTAGTTGTTGATGTCTACGCCCGGACTCTTGTGCTGCACGATTACGCGGACGCACCCATAGAGGCAGCAGAGCGAACACACCGCATGACTACGCTTCATGACTTTGTGCGTGCGCAGTTGCCGTGGCTCCAAGCAGTGCTGTGGAAACAACACCGTTCTCCCTCACTGACAGATCGGCAAGGCATCCTCTTGTACGGTGAGCGACTCGATCGCCACATCCGTGAGCATGGCGTGCGTTATGCTCTCGATTTGCAAATGCATGGCGACGCCAGTTTTTATCTCGACACGCGCAACCTGCGTGCCTGGGCACTGCAACATCTCACCGACAAATCCGTGCTGAATACCTTTGCGTACACCGGGAGTCTTGGTGTGGCTGCCACCGCTGCCGGGGCAAGTCGTGTGGTTCATCTCGATCTCAACCGATCGTTTTTACACCTCGCCAAAGATTCGTACTCGTTGAACGGCTTTCCCATTCGTAAGGCCGATTTTCAGGCCGGTGATTTCTGGACGCACGTGAGTGTCCTGAAACGACACGGTGAGCGGTTCGATTGTGTGTTCCTTGACCCACCATTTTTCTCTGCCACCAGTAGAGGCACGGTTGATCTCGTCACTCAGAGTCATCGTATGATCAACAAAGTCCGACCATTGGTGAACGACGGTGGTTATCTGATCGCCATCAACAACGCGCTATTTGTGTCTGGCGCATCGTACTTACAGTTGCTCGAAGAACTCTGTGGTGATGGGTATTTATCTATTGAAGAACTGATTCCCGTACCGTCGGATTGCACTGGGTATCCGCATACGATTGTGAGCACGCCGCCAGTTGATCCCGCACCGTTCAATCATCCGACGAAAACTGTTGCGTTGCGGGTGCGGAGGAAAAAGGGGTGATTCGGATGATTGAAGGGCAGCACATTGCACTTGTCACCCTGAACGAAGTGAAGGGTCTCTCAGAAAGATTCTTCGTTGCACGCAGAGTGACAACTCCGAATATCTGTAATTCCTTAGATAGATCCTTACCGGATCAACAACGCCGCCCGATCGGCAGCCCGATAGAGTCCTTGGGTAATCGAGTTATGTATCGCGTCCACCAGGGTGGCAAACGCCGACATATTAACAGAGAGTGAATCGCGAATATTCTTGATAAGCTCGTGTTCTTTCTCGCGTAACGTAGTACGGACGCGCTCTTCACTGACAAACGTCCGCAAAAAACCTGGCATATCCATATTCTTCAACAGGTTTTCCATACCAACTTTGCCGACATACCACGTGACCCCACCAACGACGATCAACATCAGGGCACCGATCGGTCCGTGCGTCAGCAGAGCGATCCCACCACCGCCACCCAATACCGATGTGACCAGAATCGCACCGAGCACCGAGACAAAATTACTCACTCCGCCAAGCACCGATTCCGTATCGACCATGTTCCGTGGCATCCCTCCCATGCCTTCGACCCCAAGCACCATCGGCAAATGCATCAAGGTCTGGGGGACCTGGTAACGATCACAGATCGGATTGGTGAGTCGCTCGACTTCAGGCAGCATGCGGGTGAACCATATGCGAATGATCTCACCAAGTTGGCGCTTCCCGTCTTCACTCGCGAGCCAGTCGACTGCTCGGGGTTGGACGACATGTTCAAGGTCAGCCAAGGTGCGCAATTGTCCCTGCTGCCATTCATGAAACGCTGGCACGATCACCGCTTCAGGAAGTGAACGGGCAAGAAATCCGGCCACTGAGTCGAGTAGGACCGGTAAACTGTCTTCAATCGTCCGACGCGTCTTTCCCGAGGCGATCAAACTGTCGATTTCGTCACGAAACGCCGTCGTTTTCAATTCGATGCGACCGGCACCGGCTAATCCACGAGCGATGGCAAATTCCGGTTCCGCACCACGCACCACGCGAGTTCCAGGGAACACAGTGTCACAAAGTTCCGAGGTAAACCCCATCCGCGATGCACCACCCGTCAGCAGCACCAACTGCGGCAAACACTCTTGCATTCGTTCCTTGGCATGCATCAAGGCATCGTGGAACGCGCCTCGCCAACTGCGGTTCTGCAGAGCAGCAAGTGGGCGATCCAGCACTTCCTCCATAAATGTCGGCGTGATCTCGATATCGAAATACAAGGGTGGCGTGGTTTCAAGCCGGACGGTCTTACTGGCAGGTTTGTCGATCCACATATCTGGATTGGAGAAAAACATCTCCTTCACTTTTCGACATTCTAACTCACAGATTGCCGCGTATACGGGATGCTCAGCAAAAATCTTCCGCAGCTCCCCGGCCCGTTTATGTTCACTCACCACACGTTCGAGAATCGCTTTATCAATCAGCCCGCCACCGAGAGCATTCTGGCCAAAATCACTAATACGGATTTCCAGGTTTTGCACCGCGGTGAAGTCAGTTGTCGATGATCCAATATCGATAATAAGAATCGCACCTTCCGCCAGATCTTGCGAAATGTAGCCAGACTCGCGCGCATAGACCAATGCCGCACGCGACTCCGGCCATACAGTCACATGCCGCATCCCAGCATCACGCAACAACTCAGCATACCGCTCACGAACCGTAGCACTCCAGCCGGAAGGACAGCCGACGAAGAACAGGGTCTTATCACCGCCAGTAATCGCCCGGTCTTTCAGCAGGACTTCGAGCAACTTCCCGACAAAGAGTTTGATCGGTTCGCGCACTTCGTATCGTTCGACCTCGGGGCTCTTGAAAGCGATGCGAAGACTGCTGACATTACGCGCCATAAAGGCATCATCGCCAATGAGGATCCCACGGCTTGGATGTTGGGCGACAGCAGTAAGGATACTCTTGCTGCCATGGATATCGAGGATCTGCGGCTCAGTAGTTGCGGCAAACATCGCCAACGCCACCGCCGTTTCACCATGCCCGAGGTCGAAACCGACAATCTCTACGTCAGGCTTCACGCTAATGGCCTCTTTCTTTGTTGGCCGGTTCGGCCACGAGCCCGCGTCTGAGCGGCTTACCCTCTTTACTCACCAGTGCTGGTTTGAGGGTCCGCCAGCTGTGACTTTTCTCATCCAGGCTCGGCACTGCGTCAAACAGAAACGAACGTTCGGCAGTAAAGCGTTCAACTCGGATCCCATGCTTCTCAAGCAGAAAGATCAGCGGCTTGAGTTGTTTGAGGGCAAAGGTCCCGTCCTCGACAGAAGCGGCGTAAAGTAATTCTTGGAACAGTTCGAGAAAGGCCGCATCCTCTCCTAGCGCGCTTGCAGGTACTGACAGCGGTTGAGTAACCTCGGTCACCGTGGCATCGACGGCACGGAGGGTCTCACGCAGACGAGATAGGAGCATGTTGCTGTTGACCCGGATAGCCAAGGCAGGCTCTGGCAGAGCTGTCGCGGGAGTAGCAACAGCTGGCTTCATCAACCACTCACGAACATCAAGGAGTACCAACGCCACAAGGAGGGTAAGACCGAAGAGGTTCTCGATCTGATACAACACACCACCTAATGCCGCAGCCAATAGCAGGCGAACGATGCGCAGAAACCAATCTCCCCGACTGGCGGAGGCTGATCCTCGAACAGCACGTTGAGCTGTGGGCGGTGTCTGTTCACAACTGACCAGCGTTGCCACGCCAGAGTTCACCACATCGACCAGAAAACCCAACAGACGTCGTTCGGTTAGACTCCGATCTTTTTCTCGGCTCGCGAGTGCCAGGAGAGATCCCAGCCAGCTTTTGACTTCCTGCACAACTTGTTCTGGTGGCAGTTCGTCACGTGAACGCTGTTGGAGTTCGTGACGGTGTTGGTCAAAGAGTTCGGTCAACGTGCTCATGAATTGTCATCGCAGTCGTGGCTTCAACCCTTGATCGTGCTTATCTTTCCCCCAAAGCACGGTCGAGTACGTCATTTAATAAACTGCACGAAGACTGATAGCTAGGGGTTCAGGGTGGAGATTTTTGTGGAAGGAAGGAATGCAGCATGCTGCGGTTGCGCCGCGTAGATGATGATATTGCTGTCCAGAAGCATCAGGGCTCCCGGCCTGGTAAAGCTCGCTCGGATCGTAGTTCTTGCTGCCATGTAACCGCATCAGGGATCTCAGCAAACGGACCTCTGCGTGCCAATTCCGCTAAGGCCTCTGCCATCGCTCACCCCCGCTCTGGCAATACATCAAGAGTCGGTTCGTCCAGCACTGTAATATAGACTTGCACAGCACCGGACTTCCCTGGCGGCTGATCAAGTCACTCGACTTGAGTATCACGAAGAATCGCTTTGTAGGTACGTAGCACGCTCAGACTCCTCGGCGTTGTGTACTGTCCGTCAGGAGAGAAGGCGCAATAGACGCTTGTACGCGTCGCGCATACTCCGCTCGTACCTCCACTAAGCCACGATAGTCTGAATCGCCGTTGGCAGCTTGCTGAGCGTGAGTTCTTTGAGTTGGACCTTCTGGCTGGCATTATCAATATCGATTCCGACGAGGTTTCCGCTGGCGTCGTAATCGAGAACGATCCCTTCGGAAATTTCCTGACTATCTACGCTTGGTTGCTCAGAGAGATCAATGTAGAGCGAATCTGTCTCAGGGTAATAAGTGAGCTTCATGGTTTGAACCTCCGATCAGGGAAGGCGTTGTGGATGGTTACTCTGTCCTCCAATGTAACAACTCGTATGATGCGATTGTCAAATTCAGGAATCACTCTCCAGAAGCGAAACCGGTTTTTCTCTTGCGGTTCACTGCGAATCGGATTTTCCAGCACTTGAATGCACCATTCCTTTTTCAAGTACGGGCGCTTTCGCGAGACTTCGTCCTCAAAATACTCCGTGAATTTGTACGCTTTCGCAGCGTGAAGCTTAGCTGGTCCCAACGAGCCTGGAAAGGCGCAAGGATTGCCCGAGTAATGGCAAAGCCAATGCTACTTACACTCCGGTAGCACTTTTGTCCCCAACAATTCAATGCACTTCATTGTCTCTTGATGACTCGGGCCGGTGGGGTGACGCAACATCAGAATCATGTACTGACAGCCGATCTCACGTTGGTAGCGTTTGATTTCAGCCACTACATCGTCAGGAGTGCCGCAGATCAGCCGGTTCGGGGCGACACGAGCAAAATTCCATTCGGCATCTGATTTTATATCCTTTACCCACGGTTCCCACTGTGAGTTAAAGCGCCCGGAGGAAAAGAAGCCCAAGTGCAGATAGAACAAATGGTAGGCTTGAATGTGTGGCCACCAGACACGTTCGACTTCGGCGCGGCTTTCTGCAACCCAGGCGTCACGCATCAATGCAATCTCCACGCGCGGATTCTCGGCCTTGGCGGCAGCATCACGATAAATCTGCCCCCACGCTTTCATGACATCGAAGTTATGCAACGGATCAGAAATCCAGCCGTCACCGATACGACCAGTGCGTTTCAACGTTATCTCCGACATCGCCCCAACCCAGATTGGTGGCCGTGGTCGACGAACCGGACGTGGAGTAATCGCTACATCAGTAAACTGGTAGTGACGACCGTGATGCGAAAACGTCTCACCAGCCCAAGCGCGTTTGAGAATCTCAACTGACTCCGTAAACCGCGAAGCTGCTTCATTGAGCGGAATCTGAAAGACATCGAACTCCTTTTGAATCAAGCCAAGTCCAGCGCCAAGAATGAAGCGCCCACGCGACAGATTATCGATCACTGCACCTTGTTCGGCGATTTGCAAAGGGTGAAAGAGTGGCAACTGCATAATGCCAGTACCAAGCTCGGCACGTTTGGTCCGCGCAGCAAGTGCAGCAAGAAACGTGAGCGGCGCTGGCATATACCCATCAGGCATCTGATGATGCTCGGGAACAAAGAACGCATCAAAACCAAGCTTTTCTGCGAGCTCGGCTTGTTCAAAGACTTCGTCGTATAAGCGTGGGAGATTCTCCCCGTTAGGTGGATCTTGTAGCAAGAAATGCAGACCAAATTTCATGACGCTCGTCGCTCCTCAAGATAACGTCGAACCACAAGTAACCCATCGGGAGTGAACTGCTCATTCGCTGCCCGCCGTAGAATGTCATCAGTCGTCATCATTTCCACGTACTGGACTTCTTCCACTTGCGGAACGATCTTGCCATCGTAGGTACAGGAAAACGCTCGGCCCCACACCCGTGAGCGCTCATCTTCAAAGTAGAAGTCAAATAGTGTCGTCAGCGGCACATCACGAATTCCCATCTCTTCTTCCAGTTCGCGCACCGCACTTTCTTCGTAGCTTTCACCAGCAAGGACAACACCGCCAGTGGCAGGATCAAAATAGCCAGGAAAGACATCTTTCGTCATCGTGCGCTTCTGCACATAGATCTCACCCTCAGTGTTAAACACGAGGATGTAGGTACTGCGATGCAGCATCCGCTTCGCCCGCATCTCCCGTCGCGGCACGGCACCAATCACATTGTTTTGTTCATCAACGATGGCAACGATTTCGTCGGCTGGGTTCATAACACGTAATGCGTAATCCGTAATGCGTAATTTTGAAAGAGTGTAAAGAGTAAAACGTAACCACCCCGTGCCCTTTTACGCCTCACGCAGGAGGCTTTCCTCTTTACGTTTTACGTATTACGTTTCTGTCCCCTATGTCCAACACTCTCATCATCTTTGCCAAAGCACCAATCGTCGGCCAGGTGAAAACACGCTTGTGCCCGCCAATGACTTTGGAGCAGGCAGCGGGGTTAGCCACATATTTCTTGATTGATACCGTCGAACGAGCGTGCTCGCTTCCTGACGTTCAGGTGTACGTCGCTTTTACCCCGACTGACAGTGAGTCCGTTTTTCGTGCCCTGTTGTCGTTTCCAGTTCACTACGTTGCCCAACGTGGACATTCGTTAGGCGAACGTGAGCTCAACGTCTTTCGCGATCTCCAACAACAGGAACCAAGAAAAGTTGTCCTCATCGGTAGTGATATTCCCACGTTGCCACGCTCACACCTTCAAGAAGCGTTTACGCTACTTGGCGATCCTGGCTGTAATGTTGTGCTGAACCCCACCGAGGATGGTGGGTATTGTCTGATCGGTATGCGAGAGCCACATGCCGTGCTGTTCGAGAATATCTCGTGGAGTACGCCTGCAGTGTTGCAGGAAACCCTCGCCCAAGCGCAGCGACATAACCTCAAGGTAAAGCTTTTACCCTCTTGGTACGATGTTGATGAAGCAAGCGATTTGCATCGGCTTGCAACCGATCTGTCTCAGCCCGATAGAGCCGCTGAAGCGCCACGCACCCGCGAATTCCTCGACCGGCTCGGCTTTAGCGTGAGTCGATAAGATGTCGCTTTTCTTTGCTTATTGTGGCAGTGCGCATCACTAGTCAGAATGATGGGCTCTTTCCGATCTCATCGAGAAAAGCGATGCCGATAAGCTCGTACCGTAGCTTGCATCGCCGGGTGAGAACGATCGATCACTGTAGGCTTTGCTCGCAAAAACGAGCGGATGGCAGTTTTGATGGTCGCTGGGACCATACGAGCAATAGAGGAGAGCAAGAAACGCTCCCCCCACGGTTCCTCCCCTCATCCGGGCCGTGAGTTATTTCTGCGGCACTACGGGCAACACTACATGCGATGCCTGTGTTCCACCGTGAAACACGTGCTGTACTGCAGGCCGACCGATCGTATCAGTCGCAGTATCACCACCTGTGTTGAGATTGCGATCGAAGCGGGGAAAGTTGCTACTCGAAACTTCGAGGCGGATACGATGACCAGGCGCAAAGACGAAACTGGTCGAACCGAGGAGAATACGATATTCATAGATCTTTCCTGGCTCTAGAAGTTCCGCGCGACGTAGCGAGTTGCGATACCGCGCCCGAATAATGCCGTCACACAGATTGATCGCACGACCATCCGGAGCGACATCCACCAGCTTGGCAGTGAAGTCAGTATCACGAGCATCGGTCGCAGCATACACAACGGCCTCAACCATGCCGGTGACTTCGAGGGGCGCATTAAGCGGAGCTGAGGTGTACACCAGCACATCATCGCGTTCTTCAACGGCACGTTGGTCGCGTGGTCCAGCACTGAGCGGACCAGCCATCAGTGTACAACCACCGCAAGTGGGCACTGGGCGTTCAGGATCGTACAAGAACTTGTCGTTGGTTGCGTGTGTTGGCGGCTGCGTGGTCAGCTGTCCGTCGCCGCGCAGGCTATTCGCCGCACCATCACTGGTAAGGTAGTAGCGAGTTGCAACGGCACGAGCGAGTGGCCACTCGTTTTCATTGCGCCAGATGTTGGAACCCATGACGAACAGTCGTACTGGTGAACCGTCGTCAGGTTGATCTTGCAGACAATGATCGAACCATTGGAGATGCTGCCCACCAAGATCAAGCGCATCCGGCAATGCGCCCGGACCAAAATCCTGCTCGCCGACTTCTCGTTCAAACATCCCGTGTAACCACGGCCCAACGATCAAGCGTTGCTTCTGTCGTGCCCAGGTGCTCTTGCCGCGCTTCTGCATGCCGATGAAGTTGCGTAGCGTGCCTTCGAGAAAAATGTCGTACCAACCACCGATATGTAACGCAGCAGTATCAATCTGTTCATACTTTGATTCAATACGTACACTTTCCCAGTATTCATCGAGCGAAGGATGTTTGAGCCAGGTTTGGTAGTGATCCATCAAGCCCGGCACTGTGCCTGGAGGAAAATCAGCCAGTGGCAAACGACGATAGGCTTCCGGCATGTCGAAGATCGCGCCATAGAGTTTCTTACGTGCATCTGACGGACCATCTGATAAGCGCGCGACTGTTTCGGCAGCCATGCCTGCGGTCCAAAACTGAATGAACCCTTGCTGAAACGCGCCGCCTTGATAGGTCCAGCCTTCGTAATAATCAGATGAGGTGATGGTCGGCACCATTGCCTTCAAGGCTGGAGGAGCAGCAGTCGCGGTAAGCCACTGCGTCGCGCCGAAGTACGACGCACCATACATGCCGACTTTGCCGCTTGACCATGGCTGCGCCGCGCACCAGGCAACCGTGTCATAGCCGTCCTCGGCTTCACCAACAAACAGTGAGAATTTTCCATCTGATTTAAAACGACCACGCGTGTCTTGGATAACGACGACATAGCCTTTCTTGGCCGCGCGGATCGGACTCAACAACGAGAGTGAGATGGGTGAGAGATCTTTACTGTAAGGTAACCGCGCCAACAGCACAGGATGTTTGTTCGTATCATCTGGCCGGTAAATATCCGCGCGGGTTTTGACACCGTCGCGTAAGGGAATCTCGACATTGAGATCGATCTTTAGTGATTCCGGCATAGTATTCTCCGAGCTTTGGGTTTTGCAGAAAAGTCAGTTTAGCTACACTCCTCGTCATGCCCGCGTAGGCGGGCATCCAGGATCTTCAAGCAGAAGCCTTTAGTTATTCCTCCTGGATTCCCGCTTTCGCGGGAATGACGCTTCGTGTCCTCTCCTCGCAAATCCCTCCTGCGAAAAGAGGCCAACCCCCATTTCTCATGCCGCTCCAATCGCTGCTAACCCTGCCTTTGCACATTCGACGTCTTGTTCTTCAGTTCCGCCACTAGCACCAACTCCACCGAGGAGTTCACCTTTAACAATCAGCGGCAATCCACCTCCAGCCAGCAACAACGGGCGCCCCGCAAGATTAGCGATACTTTCAACCAATTGTGGACGCTGCTTCGCCAGTTCTGCGACCTCAGATGAAGTTCGACGTAGAGTCGCTGCGGTAAACGCCTTGCTTGGTGCCACACTGGCAGTAAGCCAACGGGCATTGTCCATACGAGCAAAGGCTACTAAATGACCTGTGGGATCAACAACTGCCAGGCTCATGCCCCACCCTTCTTTCACGGCCTTCGCTTTTGCTGCTGCGATAAACTTTTCTGCGAGTTCTAATGTGAGTGCCATAGCATACGCCTCCTTCTTGTGTGTGTTTCTTGGCCTCTTCAGCAGGCTGACGTTACCTCGCCTTGACCTCGGGGGTCAAGTGAATACACTACGAAGCACTATGGCACGCATAAGTAGAGAAGAGTACGTTCAGCACATGGCAAAAAGTCTAAGCCTTCCACCAGCAGTGATTGAGCAGATCATCGGTCCACGTCCGGAAGGAGATGACAGAGATGGGGGATGGAAAATCATTCGTATGGTCACAGTTGCGGATCTCCAACCGTTTGGGTTAGAGAGCCGACTCACGTCGGCTGGGATGCGGACGATTTTCCGGACGCTGGTTGAAGATTGACGCAGACTGACAATTGCTTGTTCTTTGAGTGGGACACTCGGATGACGAAAAAATCCCACCGTCTGCAGATAGACGCGAAGGAAAATTTGGAGAAAATGCGTTGGTTGGAGCGAAGACAAGCGCGCGCGATAGCTAAGGTCGGCTCTTCTACCATTGAGGGTACGTACAGACATGCGAACGCCGCTCGTCGTCTTCCTCGGAAGGATCACCAACACAAAAGGATTTTCCTATGCGTGTCATTGACATGCACAACCACATTGTTGCCCCAGAGGTGCTTGCCTTTCTTGAGCGTGAAGGGGAACGCTACGCGACTCGCATCGTGAAGCGAGAAGGAAAGCGGTTTTTTCACATTTACAAATCGGCCTTCTGTCCGATTTCCGACAAATTTATTCACCCTGAAGCACGGCTTGCCGATATGGCTGATGAGGGAGTCGACCTCCAAGTGCTTTCATGTGCGCCATTTGTGATGTATCCAGAGGTCCCTCCAGCTTTGGGACTCGCAATCGCCCAAGTGAACAATGACGCCCTCGCAGCCATTGGTAGACGCTATGCTCGACGTTTCGTCCCGCTTGCCTCGGTACCGTTGCAGGACCCACCAGTCGCGGTGCGAGAGTTAGAGCGCGTGCGTAAGCTAGGACTGCGCGGCGTCGTCATTCCCCCAAACATCCGTGGCCAGGGGTTTGATGAAGCAAAGTTCGCCGAGTTTTGGGAAGCAGCCGCGGCGTTGCAGATGGTCGTGTGCATTCACCCCTTTGAGGCCGCACCACACGGGGTCTTCGCTCGCTATGCCATGAGTGATCTCGTTGGCAATCTGTATGACAGCGGCTTGGTGGCCGCACTGTTAATTTATGGTGGCGTGCTTGAGCGCTATCCTGAGTTACAGATTGTGTTGTATCACGCCGGTGGTGCACTCCCGAGTTTACTAGGGCGGCTCGATATGGGGTATGAGCGGTTGCCAGAGTGCCGCCAGGCCATTCCTCGGCCACCGTCGACATATATCGAGCAGTTTTCCTTTGACACTATTGCATTTAATCACCACATGCTGCGATATTTGGTCATGCTGTATGGGCACGAGCGGTTGGTTCTTGGCAGTGATTATCCGCTTCCTGCTGGTATCACCCATCCAGTGGCTGAGGTACAAGCATTACGATTAGATGCGGAATCGGAAGCGGCGATCCGTGGTGGAAACGCCAGTCGCTTGCTCCGCTTACCGTAGAGTCAAGTGTAAAGGAGGGTGCATATGTCCACCACAGACGTCCATCGGATTACCACGGTTGAACAATTACGGGCTCGCATTGGCGAACCGTCAGCGGTCGTCCCGTTGAAACTTTGGAAGTCACTCAATGAGACGGCGGTCGGCTTCATCAAAAAATCTCCGTTCCTGCTCCTTGCGACTGCAGACGCCGAAGGCAACATGGATGTTTCTCCCAAAGGGGACGGCCCAGGGTTTGTCGAAATCGAAAATGACACCACACTGATCATTCCCGATCGGAGTGGGAATAAGTTGATCTTCGGCTTGCAGAACATTCTGCATAATCCCCATGTCGGCCTCATCTTTCTGATTCCTGGAACTGGAGAGACATTTCGCGTCAATGGGCGCGCAGAGCTGACCGCTGACCCAGTAATCTTAGAACGTCTGTCAGCACGGGGAAAACCCGCTGTCGTTGCCATCCGCGTAACGATCGAAGAGTGCTTCCTCCATTGTGCTAAAGCATTTCTCCGCGCCAACGTCTGGAAACCGGATCACTGGTCAGAACAATACAAGATTTCCTTTGGTAAACTGCTAGTAGAGAAAATGGGCGGAGACGAAAAGACGGTTAAACAGTTTGATGAATTTGTGGAGAATGATTATAAGAACAATTTATGATAAGGCGGTGGCAGGAAACAACTTACCGCAATAGTGATTGACCGGAGTGGAGAGCCTCTGCACAAGAGCAGGGATGAGAGACGAGACCATTGTGTGCTGGCTTCGGTCTAAGTATCGAAGTCTGGTCGAAGAGCTGGATGAACGCGGGCGAC
>VGTJ01000159.1 GCA_016874775.1 Deltaproteobacteria bacterium | reverse complement strand
TCCACTACACCCGAAGTGATTCGAGACGCACTGGCGACGGTTTCTACCACACAAGTCCGGCAGTGGTGCCAGCAGCACCTGGGGCCGTCGCTCCAGGCCCAACGCCAACAGGCCTTCCGCCAGCTCACGCTAGCGGAAGAAAAGCAGGTCCACTTTCAACAGGCAGCGTGAGGCGTCTTTGCACCAGGCCAGGTTGGCTGTACAAAGAGAGCGCAAGCGGAGATCGCTGAAAGCTTGCGCATGAACCCACAGTTGACACTGCAAGCCATACGCGAGCGTGTCCCACATCAGAATTCTAGGCAGGCTGAGTATTTATTGGCGGCGTTACAGAAGGTGGGGATGCACTAAGGCTTGAGACTAGGGGCTAGGGACTTGGGGCTTGTGGGAGGAAAACCCAGCCCCTAACCTCTAGCCCCCAACCCCTATTCTGCCCCGTTATCAATCCGTTACACTTCCTTTCGCAAACCATCACACCTTCGTTTGTCTTTCTTTAGACATTTTTCTCATCACATCAGTAACGTGTCCTCCAATCCAGACTGCAATTGGAAGGAGGATGTTCGTTATGTTGCCACGAAGTTGGATGGAAGCGTATATCAAGTTTCTGCTGAAGTATCGTTGGCCGGTGTTGATCTCACTGACAGTCGTGACCCTTGTGCTCGGCTACCAGGCCGCGAAGATGCGGGTTAGCACCAACTTCTTTGACCTCTATCCACCAGGTCCCCCCTATATCCAACTCTATCAGCAATACCGCCGGATGTTTGGGACCGCCAACGTGTTGCTCATGGCTATTAAGGCCAAGGAAGGCGACATCTTTAACATCGAGACCATCAACAAGATCAATTGGGCGACGCTACAAGCACTAGAGACTGCGGGCGTCAATCCGTATCAGTTGCTATCGCTGACCTCTCCGAAGATGCGTAACATTCGCATTACTGGCGCGCTCATTACTGCCTATCCCATTATGTATCCTGGCCCACCGCAGACTCCGCAAGACATCGCTGCCATCAAGAAGGCCGTGTACACCAACGAAGGCGTGCACGGCTTCTACGTTTCGCATGATAATACGACCGCACTCATTACCGCAGGCTTCTGGGAAGAGGGAGTGGACTTTCGCAACCTCTACGATCGCATGCTGCGTATTCGCGCTGAGGTCGAGAAGGATGGGAAGCATGCCGTCTACCTTGCCGGGTTTCCGATGCTGTACTCCTGGATTTTCAGCTACAAGAACTACATTTTTGCCGTGATCGGTGTGACCATCGCTGTCATCCTGCTCATGCTGTGGTTCTACTTTCGGACGGCAACTGGTGTATGGGTGCCTTTTCTCTCGGGGACCCTCAGTGCCTTGTGGGCGCTTGGGTTTGCGGGATACTTCGGGTTCAACCTCGACCCATTGGTATTGGTAGTGCTGGTCCTCATTACCGCACGGGCGCTGTCGCATTCGGTGCAGTCGATGGAACGCTATCATGAAGAATACCACCGTCTGCAGAACAAGCAGGACGCGATTCTGTCATCCTATCTTGGGCTTTTTAGCCCAGCGCTGGTATCGATCGCTTCGGATGGTCTAGCGATCCTCACGCTGTCCTTAGCCCACATTCCACTCATTCAAAAGCTCGCTTATGTATCGAGTTTTTGGGTGTTCACTATCTCTATTAGTGTTGTGACCCTGCATCCCATTATCCTTTACTTCATTCCACCGCCCCCTCACGACCCCAAAGCAGGGCTGCGGTTTTCCGACAAACTGTACAACCAGATTAACCGCGCGATGGTCAGGATCAGCAGCGGGCAGTATCGCTATATGGTCATTGGTGGGTTCAGTGTCGCCATGCTTATTAGTATGGTCTACGCGCAGCGGTTGAAAATCGGCGATGTCTCGATCAATAAGGCCCTGCTGTATCCTGATCACGACTATAACGTCTCTTATGACCTGATCAACGAGAAATTCGTCGGCGCTTCGCAGTTGGTGATCTTAGCCGAAGGCCACCAAGAAGGAGTGATCAAAGATCCGCAAGTCCTGCAGACGTTGGAAAAGTTCCAACGCTATATGCAAGAACAGTCGCTCGTCGGTGGGAGCATCAGCATTACCACCTGGGCACGGCGGCTCTACCAAACGTTCCAAGAGGGCATTCCCAAATGGGCGATCATTCCTGACAACCCCCGTGACGTTGGCAATATCTTCTATCAGTTTCTCAATACGGTCGGGTCAGACGACTTGGACCGCTTTGTCGATAAAAACTCACAGAATGCCACGATCACCATTTTCTATAAAGACTACAATCATGAGACGGTAACTGGTTCGATCGCCAGAGCCCGCCAGTTCATTGAGGAGAATCCAGTCGAAAACATTACCTTTCGGCTCGCTGGTGGACTGCTCGGTATTCTGGCGGCAGTGAATGAAGAAGTGGAATGGTCATACAAATGGAACCTGATTCTGGTGATGGTCACGGTGTTCGTCTTGAGTGTACTGACCTATGCTTCTGTAGTTGGCGCGCTGATTGTGATGATCCAGTCGATTGTCGCGCAGCCATTGTCCGAAGCCATTATGTATTGGATGGGCATCGACGCCAACATCAACTCTCTACCAGTTGCTGCGGTCGGGATCGGAATTGGCATCGACTACGGGTACTATGTTCTCTCACGCATTGTCGAAGAATATCAGCGTCATAGAGACCACGACCAGGCTATTGAAGAAGCCCTGATGACTACTGGGCGCGCTATTTTGTTTACTGGTTCAACACTGACAGTGAGCGTTATTTTCTGGATCTTCTTTCCGATGAAGTTTCAATCGGAGATGGCGATCTTGTTGACGCTCTTATTGTTCTTTCATGTGGTGGGAGCACTCGCGTTCATTCCTGGCACCGTGTCGCTCTTGAAGCCACGCTTTCCACTGCCGAACCGGATTATGCTGTGGGTGTTGTTCGTGACTTTTGTTCCAGCGCTTGCTCTCTATTATTTTGATTACGCCAATCTGCTCAGCCTTGGACTGCTGGCACTTCTGGTCGCGACTGGAGAGCATTTCTGGGCGCAACGACACAGCGTGGGTCTGGAGTTGTGAGCATAACTAGGGGTTGGGGAATGGGGGTTGGGGGTTGGTACTCCACCTCCAGTCCCCAGTTCCTGAGCACTCTGTTCCAAATTCTCTCTTCCCTTTTTTCACCAACCCTTACTCCCTAATCTCCACCCCCATTTTTCAATCCCCAACCCCCAGTCCCTAACCCCCGCCCGCCCCTTAGTTGACAGCTCACACCTGCTCACGCAGGATTCAGAAAAGCTGTGAGCTATTAGCTTTCAGCTATCAGCCAGACGGATACGGAAGGCGTTGCCTAACTTCTGTCGCAAAGCCAAGTTTCCAGGATGCCCAGTTCCTGGTTTTGCTGAAAGCTGACGGCTGATTGCTGAACGTTTCCAAAAAGAGTGGAGTGTGCATGTCAACAATTGATCTTTTCAATCCGACGCCTGAGCATACGCTGCTTCGTCAAACCGTGCGCGATTTCACGCGTACAGAGGTCGAGCCACAAGCCTTAGAATACGACAAGCAGGAACGCTTCAACTTGCCGTTGTTTCGGAAACTCGGAGAACTGGGTTTGCTGGGCATCACGGTTTCGGTTGAGGATGGTGGAGCTGGAATGGACGCCACAGCCGCAGCCATTGTCCATGAGGAACTCTCAGCCGCAGATCCGGGGTTTTGTCTCGCCTATCTGGCGCACTCGATGTTGTTCGTCAACAATTTTTGCCATAGCGCCAATGCTGATCAGAAACACCGCTATCTTGGCAAGGTGATCTCTGGTGAATGGGTCGGCGGCATGTGCATGACCGAGCCGTCTGCAGGGACAGATGTCCTTGGCATGAAAAGTCAGGCCGTGCGGCGTGGCGACTCGTATTATTTGAATGGTCGCAAGATGTTTATCACCAACGGTGCGTTGGATGATAAAACCCTAGGGAATATCTTTCTCGTCTATGCGCGTACTGACAAAGGTATCAGCTCGTTTGTGGTTGAACGTGGCTTTCCGGGATTCTCCCTTGGGCAGCGGTTGCATGGCAAAGCTGGCATGCGTGCCTCGATGACTGCAGAATTAGTCTTTGAAGATTGCGTGGTGCCGGTCGTCAATCGTTTAGGAGAAGAGGGAGAAAGTACGCTTCATATGATGCGCAACCTGGAGATTGAGCGCGTAACCATTGCGGCTATGTCTACGGGGATTGCCGCTCGTTGTGTTGAGGTGATGACCAAATACGCGAGTGAACGCACGGCCTATGGCCAACCGATCAATGCTTTTGGTCAGATTCAACGCTATATTGCCGACTCGTATGCCCAGTATATGGCTGCCCGCACCTATCTGTACCATACCACGGCGAGAATGAACCTCGACAAACCAGGGCAACGCGTCGATTCCGACGGGGTCAAACTCGTGGCAACGACAATGGCAAAGAATGTGGCTGACAATGCGATGCAAGTCTTGGGCGGATACGGCTATTTCAATGAGTATGTTGTCGAAAGACTCTGGCGCGACTCCAAACTCTTAGAGATTGGCGGCGGCACGCTGGAAGCGCATCATAAGAACATTACCAAAGATCTGACACGACGAATGGATTTGATTCGTTAGGAGTTGTCCATGAATAGAGGTAATTGGAATCGTTTCATGATTGTCTTGATGGCGGCGCTCATCGTTTTTGGTCTTCAGCAGATTCTTGTCTCACCTGAACCCATGAATGAATCGCGTTATATGCTCAGTATTGGCATCGCGATCCTGGTGATCTTCCTGAAAATTGGGGAAATTCGCAAGACTGAAGGTAATGGGCAGAAACAGGCCGAAGGCTAAAGGCTACAGAGGAAAAATAGCAGAAGGATGACACGAGAACGTATGGAGTGCCAACTCTCCTCTTTTGCTTGTTCCCTGAGAGCGCGTGCTGTAAAGCATTGGGAATTGCGGACTCACTCATACTACAGGCGAATGTCTGGCTTCACCCTGTTGGAACTAGTTCTTGTGCTCCTCATCGTTGCAGTTGCAACCACGTTAGTCGCGCCGGCCATCGGGAGCCGCTTCACTTCTGCTGATCCTCGCCTGGTGATCGTGCAATTGCGGGCGGCAATGGAATTCTCTCGGGTGCGAGCAATTGAAGAGGGCAAAGAAGGCGTTCTCGTTGTTGCTCCAGAAGATGGACGTTATTGGCATGAAGGAGGTGGTGAGGGGGGGGGTATTCCGCCGGAGAGTGGTGTGCTGGTCGCACGTGGACGTTTTACGCGAGAAACTGGAGAGGTGGAGTTTCACTTCTATCCCGATGGGACAAACTCTGGCGGTGAAGTCCTCATCGAAAAACCCCGTAACGAAGGCGGAAAGATTTATCGCCTCACACTGAATCCATTGCTAGGGACAGCAACAATTCGCCGTGACAATTAGGGGCTAGGTGACAGGTGACAGGTGACAGGGAACAGACAAACGAGTCTAACGTTCAAAATGCAAAATGCAAAATGCAAAAGTGGAACTTTGAACGTTGGACTTTGGACTTGAGGCCTTGGACTTCAGTAACGCTCCGAACTCCGAATGGGTTTACGCTCTTAGAAGTGATGGTGGCCCTGGCTGTCTTGGCGATGGGAATCGCGGCAGTGCTCGAATTATTTGGTGGTGGGTTACGGCTGACGGCAAAATCCTCTAAGCGGACACAAGCTGTGGTCTACGCACAGAGTGTGATGGACCGCTTGCTTGCGCAGTCAACGCTCGATGATGGCAACGATGGTGGCGAGTTTCCCGGCGGATTTTCTTGGCGAGCTCGAGTGTCAGAAATCCGTCCGGATGATGATGCCTCGGCGTTACAACAGAAAAGTCAAAATCAGACGGAATTCTTTCGCCTCAAACAAATTAATGTTGAGGTCTCTTGGAGTGAAGGGGTGGGAGCGCAGTCCTATGCCCTGAGCTCGCTACGAACGGTGACCGACCAATCACAACCGCAAGCGCAAACACCATGAAGCGCCTCTCTCAGCAGGGTTTTACCTTTCTGGAGCTGATCATCAGCCTCACGATTGTGGCGCTGATTGTATTAGCTGTGAACGCTGCGCTTACCATCGGTCTCCAAGCTGCGGACAAAGGTCAAGGGCGCGGTTCCGAGAATCAGCGAGCACGAGCGGCCCTATCCTTGATCAATCGACAATTGAAGTCTGCCTATCCTTTGGCGTTGCAAACGGAAAAAGGGATTGCTGTGTACTTTGCCGGTAGACGTGACGAATTGAATTTTGTCGCTACGACAGCGCGGCCGGAAGTTGGTGGGCTTGAAAAAGTCACATATTTCATCCGACAGCAACGCGGACAGCGTAGCCTCTGGCTACGAACTTCTGCACCGACACTTCCGGCGGATATACTCAATGACCGTGAGGGTGGGTTGTGGCAGGAAACTGAAATCTTGCCAGACATCGACGGAATCACCTGGGAATATCTCCGGCAGCTACCAACCCAGAACCGCCAAGAGTGGGTTGATCGGTGGGACGGAAAAGAAGAACGCCAGTTGCCGTTGGCTGTGCGACTCTCCTGGCGGGCGCGACTCGGAGAGCTTCCCTTTGAGTGGCATGTCGAAGTACCGTTGACTGTACGATTCCCGCAAACAGAAATGCTCGCACCCGCGCAGGCGGGAGGACGTAGTGGGCGCCGTGGCCGTCGCGGGGCCCCCGGTGGTGATGGCCGATGAAAAATGAACGTGGGATTGTGCTCATTATCGTCATGTGGGCCATGCTGGTCCTCATGGTGCTGGCGGCTGAACTGTCGGTGAGTTCGCGAATTGAAGGGCGGACAACCAATGTCTACCAACAAGACACGGCAACCTATTACTTGGCGACGGCAGGAATACACCGTGTGATGTATCGCGTGCTTCGCGCCCAACAGCAGGGACGTAACTTTCTCAATATGGGGATCGGCGGACAGTTCGGACAAGCACGGGGAGGTGGTCTTGGACAAGCCCAAGGTGGCCAGAACACGCAGGGTGGAGAGGAGGAAGATGTCTGGCTTCGCGCTGATGGACGTTGGAAGAAAGAGGAATTCGGTGCTGGAGGCTATTGGGTGCGAGTAATCGATGAAGCCGGGAAGATTAACCTCAATCAAGTCGACGAGGCGACGCTACGGCAGACGTTTGTCAACCTTGGCTTCGATCAGGAAACCGGAGAATTACTCACTGACACCATTCAAGATTGGCGTGATACCGATCCATTAGTGCGACTCCACGGTGCGGAAAGTGATTACTATCAAAGCTTACCTATTCCCTATCCAGCCAAAGACGGACCATTTGATTCACTTGATGAGTTGCTGTTGATCCGTGGTGTGACGCCTGCCTTGTTCTACGGCAGAGAAGGCACAGCGTTACAGAAGATCTTTACTGTATACAATGGTGGCGGTGGTTCAGTGAACTTACTGACGGCGAATGCGCTGGTCCTTCGTGCCGTTCTTGGTGTTGATGCTGACGCAGCTCGGAACCTGGTACAACGCCGTGCCGAGTCGACGGGTGCGAATATTGGTGGCCTCTTTCCCGGCGGTGGTGTCGGGCGCAATATGAATTTTGGTATCCCACAGGTTGTGATGATCGAAAGTGTCGGCTATCTGAAGGATACAACCCTGACCCGCCGCGTCAGCGCGGTTGTGCAACGGATCGGAGTCAACGGATTCCGCTTCTTACGGTGGCAAGATCGCGTTGAGAATGGGGACCCGGTGCCGACTGACGGACAATAAGAACAGGGTTGGGAGTCAGGGATTAGGGATTGGAGGGAAAGAGTTTCTCCTTTCCCGTGCAAAGCCCAAGATCTAAAAACGTTTAGCGTTTCAAGTTTACGGCTGAGAACTTACGGATTACGCTCCACGGCACCCGCACCACATTCGTTGCTTTTCCTTCAACTGACAGCTTTCGCCCGAAGGTTTGGCAACGAAAAATACTGCCGTTGGAACCACAAGGCGACGTTTACCAACCCGACGAGTACCGGCACTTCTACCAGCGGTCCAATTACTGCGGCAAATGCTGCTCCAGAGTTGATCCCGAAAACGGCGACCGCCACCGCGATGGCTAACTCGAAATTATTGCTCGCTGCCGTAAATGACAACGTCGCAGTTTGTGAGTAATCGGCCCCGACTTTCCGTCCCATATAAAAACTGACCAGAAACATGATCACAAAGTAACAGAAAAGCGGGATGGCGATACGAACAACGTCGAGCGGAAGCTGGACGATCAAGTTGCCTTGCAGGCTAAACATAATGATGATGGTGAACAACAGAGCGATCAACGTGAGCGGGCTGATGAGCGGAATAAACTGCGAGTGATACCATTCTTTCCCTTTCAGATTGACGAGGACAAAACGTGTCAGCATTCCTGCGAGAAAGGGAATCCCGAGATAGATGAAAACGCTGTGGGCGATTTGCGCGATGCTGATGTTGACCGTGTTGCCTTGGAGCCCGAACCACGGCGGCAGAATTGTGATAAAGAGCCACGCATAGACGCTGAAGAACAAGACTTGGAATACACTGTTAAAGGCGACGAGCCCGGCACAGTATTCAGTATCTCCGCGAGCTAATTCGTTCCATACGATGACCATGGCGATACAGCGGGCAAGGCCTACCAGGATGAGCCCGACCATATACTCTGGGTACCCTCGCAGGAAGAGTAGTGCGAGAACGAACATCAGAATCGGCCCGATGATCCAGTTCTGAATGAGTGATAACTGCAAAACGCGCCAGTTGCGGAAGACACTACCGAGGTTTTCATAACGCACCTTGGCCAGCGGAGGGTACATCATCAGGATCAGCCCTAGGGCGATGGGGATATTTGTCGTTCCACTTTGGAACTGATTGATAAACGCTTCGATACCGGGAACGAGATATCCAAGCAAGACGCCGATTCCCATTGCCAAAAAGATCCACAGCGTGAGAAACCGATCGAGAAAAGAGAGTTGGTTCATGTCTACGGCCTTTCCATCAGATTGTGGATAGCGACACCCCAGCGGGGCGTCGCGACAGGATTAACAACATGTACGCTTCGTTTGAATCTGTACGAGAGGGGCATCGACTGGAGCTTTCGCGGTTGGCGCACAGCAGTTGGCGGCGGCTTCTTGTTGACTCGCTTGTTCATGCGGGGCCGACATACAACATGCGTTGTCTGGAGTCGAGTGTATCTCCGCATCTCCCAACAACGTATACATCTCCCATTGCATGCCGTCTGCATCATGAAGCCAGAACTTGTCCGCTTTTGCATAGCAACATGTCGTTCCCACCTGTTCACGGGTGGCGAGGCCATGCCCTTTGGTTCGTTGTAGCTCAGTGACGACAGTTTCACTGTCAGCGAAACGGATGCCAAGGTGGCTGACTGTTCCTGGTTCCCCTGGCCCAGGATTCAACGACAGAATCACTGGCGGGTCACTGAGTTCAAACTTGGCATAATCAGGTTTCACTTTTGCTGGCTCTCTGCCTAGGATCTTTTTATACTGTTCAATCGCCGTTGGAAGATCTTTCACTGTGAGTGCAACATGAAATGTATTCTGTGCCATTGTCATTCTCCTTCATTAAAATCAAGAAAAATTGATGAATGGAAACTAGGAAATTCCTCGTCATCGCTGTGATGGTGGCATAGTCAGTCTCCCTATATGTATCAAGAAAAATTGATGAATAAGGGCAAAAAAAGAGGCTTTAGTTACAACATGCGGGTGCTTTCTTCCTGAGTTCCCGGCAACAGTCAGTGAGCGAACAGAGGAAGTGTTCCAAGTCTTCGACGACCTCAGGATTTAAGGCGTAATACACCCAGCGTCCTTCGCGACGGTCCTTTAAGATACCGGCGTCTTTCAGCGTTTTCAGATGAAACGAGAGGCGCGACTGAGCAGAGTCAAGCAGGTCGGTTAAATCACACACGCACTTTTCTCCATCGCTCAGTCGATCAACGATTCGTAACCGGGTCTCGTCAGACAGGGCGTGAAACCACCGCGCCACTCGTGGGACGAAATCTTCTCGTAACGGAAAAGTAGCTTTTTTTGCAGCCGAAGTCATGGGAAGAATATATCAATTTTTTTTGATATGTCAAGAAGTGAAAAAAATCTATTCCTCTTCATCTTCGAGTTCTTGTTCCATCGCGGTCGCTTGCTCTTCGAGTTGCACTTGGAGCGAACTTAACGCTTCAAAGATTGAATCGACCGCTTCGCGGAAGTCATCTTCCATCGTCACGGTCCCGTTGGCTACCCGTTCTTCGCAGTCGCGACTGATCTCCGCCATCGCAAACTTTGCGGCTTTGACGAGACCGACCCACTGTCCCACGACCGCCAATGCATCATCCATAATTCATGCTCCTTCCTGTTCGCTGTTTCACCTGCTAGACTTTGCACCCTATCACGTGAGACGAAGGAGGCCAGTATGCGACAAGTTGCTGTTGTTGGTGCGGGCATGACCCGCTTTGGTAAACATCAAGATCGCAGCATGAAGGATCTCGCACGCGAAGCGGTAGAAAATGCACTGCGAGCGGCAGGGATAGAGAAAGAAACGATTGAAGCTGCGGCTGTTGGGAACGCCGTCGCTGGCCTTATCACCGGACAAGAATGTATCCGCGGCCAGGTAGTATTACGCGAAATGGGTATCGGTGGGATTCCGGTTATCAACACTGAGAATGCCTGTGCTAGCTCCTCAACGGCCTTCCATTTGGCGTGGCTGTATGTGGCCTCGGGAATGTATGACACCGTACTCGCAGTGGGCATGGAAAAACTCTTTCATCCTGACAAGAAGAAAACCTTCGAGGCCATTGGCAGTGCGATTGACCTTGAAATCGCCGATGAATTTGCCCGGCAAATGAGCGGAGAGCAGGCTGCTGGCGCTGGTGAGTCGCGCAGTGTGTTTATGGACTATTACGCCAATCTCGCACGAGCCCACATGGCACGCTATGGCACGACCCGCGAGCAATTTGCCCGTATCGCCGCAAAGAATCACACCAACGGGAGCCTCAATCCTCATGCGCAGTTTCAGACTCCTCGTACAATGGAAGATATTCTTGCCGCGCCACTGATTGCAGAGCCACTCACACGCATGATGTGTTCGCCGATTGGTGACGGGGCTGCTGCCGTCGTGATCACGACGGCTGAGAAAGCGCGTCAACTGACGTCCAAGCCGGTCTACGTACGCGCCTCGATTGTGGCCTCAAGCCAGCAACACGCAGAGGGTGCTCCTGGAATTGTGACCAACGCTGCGCAGAAAGCCTACAAGATGGCAGGCATCAGTCCGCAGGAAGTACAAGTTGTTGAAGTGCACGATGCGACCGCACCAGCCGAACTGATCGTGTATGAAGAGTTGGGTCTGTGTAGCCCTGGGGAAGGTGGCAAAATGATTGATGATGGAGTCACCACGCTTGGCGGTCGAGTGCCGGTCAATCCCAGTGGTGGTCTTCTTGCCAAAGGCCATCCAGTTGGCGCGACTGGTGTAGCGCAGATTTCCGAGATCTTTTGGCAGTTGCGTGGCGAAGCTGGCAAACGTCAGGTGGCAGGAGCCAAAGTTGGACTGACGGAAAATGGCGGTGGCGTGCTAGGAAACGAGAACGCTGTCGCGTCTGTGCACATCTTTACCCTGTAGAAGGAACCGGGGCACGGCATGCCGTGCCCCGGAGATTATTCGGTCCAAGAGCTTTCCACTTCGAGTTCGGGCTCTGCCTCTTCGTCATCGAAGCGGGACGCTGGTTCTTCCGCCGTACGCTTTCCTACTGGTTTCTTCTTTATTGGCTGCCAAGCTCGATCTTTCCAATGACCACTTGGGAGTGGCTCATATAAGCGTGCATGGTAGGCAAGTAACGTCTCTTTTGAATCTGCCCGGCCAAACATCATTCCGTTCACCCATAATTCCCAGCCTGGACGTTTTTGCCCATCAGGGCCAACGAGTGAACAGGAGCGAAATTCGAGAGAAGAGGATGATGTCGACGTCTCTTTGACGTAGGAGGCCTGGCGTTGGCTGTTTTGTGGTACCGGCTTCGTGCTGGTGTGGTCCTGGGATGTTTTAGGGTGGGCGCTAGAAGCCGTTTTGGCGCGCGCGGCTCTCTCCCGTGTTGTGGTCGGAACTGACTTTTCTCCGCCCGATTTGGGGCGTTGCATCCCTTTATGTTTCTGCTGCATAGGCATAGTCTCACTTCTCGTCAAGTTACTGAATGAACTTTCCGATGTGTGTTCAGCCAGGGTTCTGTGCACATCATATGGATGCAGAACAGCTTGAACCTCCTATCGGGGGGAGCCCTGGGATTAGGTGAAAACTCGGGTGTATGCTAACATTCCCCAGACTTTCCCGTCTTTATGGTATCGACGCTACGAGAAAGACCTTTAACCTCGTGAGGGGAAAACGTTAATCCTGGCTGACTTTCGATAAGAAATCCGGCACAATAGTTTTGTTCGGTCAAATATCTTTATATGAGGTCAGCTCTCTCTGACCTCTTTTTCCCAATTCGTAAGGAGGATCCCATTGCAGAACGGCACGCCACGGCGCGATGATATTCGTAATGTTGCCATCATCGCCCATGTTGACCACGGAAAAACGACCCTGATTGATGCGCTCCTACGGCAGAGTGGAACTTTCCGGGTGAAGGAACAAGTTATTGAACGCGTGATGGATTCATTTGAGCTGGAGCGCGAACGCGGGATTACGATTCTCGCGAAGAACGCTGCTCTCACGTATAGCGGAGTGAAAATCAACTTCGTCGATACACCAGGACATGCCGATTTCGGCGGTGAAGTCGAACGCGCCTTGGCGATGGTCGATGGAGTCATGTTGCTGGTCGATGCCTCAGAAGGCCCACTGCCGCAGACGCGCTTTGTCTTGAAAAAAGCCCTTGAAGCTGGCTTGCCACCGATTGTCTGTATCAACAAGATTGATCGCCCTGATGCTCGTATTAATGAAGTCCTTAACGAGGTCTATGATTTGTTCATTGATCTCGATGCCACTGAGGAACAACTGGAATTTCCCGTTGTCTATACCAATGCCCGAGCCGGAGTTGCCAAACGCAACCTCGCTGAAGAGTCGGACGACCTCCGGCCGTTGTTTGATCTGATTGTCTCGACCTTGCCTGGACCAGTGAGCAATCCAACGGCGACTGCGCAGTTTCAGGCCAACAATCTTGATTACAATGACTATGTGGGCCGCCTAGCCATCGGACGCGTCGTTAATGGGGTACTGAAAACTGCGGGATTGTACACGCTTTGTCGTCTGGACGGCTCTCAGGTGCCATGTAAGATCGTGCAACTCTATACCTGGCAAGGACTCAAGCGCGTAGAAATCGCTGAGGCCAAAGCGGGTGAAGTCGTCGCCATTGCTGGCATCGAAGAAATTCAAATCGGCGAAACCGTTTCGGATCGTGAGTCCCCCAAGCCGCTTCCGGCTATTCGTGTTGACGAGCCGACCATTTCGATGATTTTCGGCGTGAATACCTCTCCCTGGTCTGGGCGAGAGGGGCAGTTTGTCACGTCACGAAAAATTCGCGAGCGTCTCGAAGCCGAAGTGCGCAAAAATGTCAGCCTGCGAGTGGAAGATATGGACCTGCCTGACTCTTTTCGCGTGCTTGGGCGTGGTGAGTTGCAGCTGGCAATCCTGATCGAGACCATGCGTCGTGAAGGCTACGAACTGCAAGTATCAAAACCGACGGTGGTTACCAAACAGATTGATGGGATCGAGCAAGAGCCCATGGAGTTGCTTTTTGTCGATGTGCCAGAAGAATATATTGGTGTGGTCACGCAACTGCTAGCGGTCCGCCGTGGGGTGATGACAAAGATGGAGCATGAAGGTTCCGGCGGACGCGTGCGCCTTGAATTCTCCGTGCCGTCCCGCGGGTTGATCGGCTTTCGTTCACATTTTCTCACCGATACACGGGGAACTGGTATCATCAATGCCCTGTTCAATGGATATGCCCCCTGGCAAGGGAATATCCAGAGCCGCGTGAATGGCGCTCTGGTTTCTGATCGTGAAGGACCAGCGGTGCCGTATGCCCTTTTTCATTTGCAAGAACGAGGGATACTCTTCGTTCCGCCTGGAACACCGGTCTATGAGGGGATGATTATTGGCGAGTATTCGCGTGATACCGACCTCGATGTAAACGCATGTCGCGAGAAGAAGCTGACCAATATGCGAGCCGCGGGGCGCGATGAGAATATCCAACTTTCGCCACCACGTGAAATGGGACTCGAAGCTGGCTTGGAGTGGATTGCGGATGATGAACTCGTCGAAATCACTCCCCAATCGATTCGCTTGCGTAAGAAGATTCTACAACAGCAGTTTCGTCCAAAACGGAGAGACAATCGCCAATAAGCAGCAGGCTTAAGACCTCACGCAAAGAGTCGATATGTGTCATTGCCCTAAAATATTCGGGGGGATACCTCTTTTTCTTACCGAAGGTTCATGTCCTAGTGTCTGTACTGTTCTATCTAGCGAGGTGATATGTCGCTCTCACTTCTCCACATCTTCTCTTCTTTCCACGCTTCTTCAACGACATGGCTCACATCACCACGAGATCGTCGCGCAAGATTACTCGTGGCCATAGCCGTGAGTAGTCTTCTTTCTTGTCTGATCCCGACCAATGCCATAGCACGAACGCTGCAAGTCGGTAGTGGAAAAACCTACGCTCTACCAAGTCAAGCTGCAGCGGCAGCTTCTGATGGCGACACCATCGAGATTGATGCTGGTGTGTATTCACGTGACGCCGCGACATGGAAGGCGCATAACCCATCCCTGTAAAGGTCGGTTGACTACCGTCGCATCGCCAGAATCCGCGCAGTCGATACGTGCGTTTGTTTTTTGCCACTCAGTTTGTGAGGTACTGGCTTCTTCGGCCCGCGTTTGGACTTGGTGT